>JBHEKO010000490.1:0-7620 GCA_041859475.1 Candidatus Hydrogenedentales bacterium | reverse complement strand
GGCTCCGAGATTCTCGATTACCGAGGCTCGTTGGACGACCCGATGGAATGGGCGAAGTACATTGGCGGGGCCAACTCGAAGTACGCGCCCGGCGAAGGCCCTGAATCGTTGTCGCTTCACGAGCGGCCCTATCTTTACATGGAGAATCCTCCAGTCATCACGTACGGGGCGTTGAGGAGAATCGTGGAAATCTTGGGCGAAGTGGGGGCTTCGTCCACCGGCAGACCAGTTCGGGTGGGTGCAACGTTCGACCCGGGCCCCGAATTCGCCCGGTCGACCTTCAAGTATGAGCGGCATCCCGAGATCTCGCAAGGCAATGCGATGGGCAAGGGGACGTTCGTGAGTTGTTATGCCCTGCTTCATGAGGACAAGACGGCGTACGCGGCGTACCCCAACGGAATACCCGAAGGGACGCCATTCAGCGTGTTCTTCGGGAAACAGAGCCGGTGCTTTCTGACGGATCTGGGCTTCGACTACTTGTGGCTGTCGAACGGGTTCGGGTATGGGCTCGAGCCGTGGAATGTGACCGGGGATGTCTTCGACGGAAAGAAGTTCGACACGGGCCGGATATCCGAGGTCAGCGAAAGGATACTGGGATTTTGGAGGGGGTTTCGGGAGGGCTGCCCCGACTATCCGTTGGAGACGCGGGGCACGAACCTATCGACGGGCATGGACCTATCGGGCGACGGGGTTTCGCTGCGCGACATCTACCGGGGCGGGTTCAACTTGGAGCCGCCACCCAACTCCCCGTGGGCCGCGTTGAACGGCGACTACGGGCTTGAGTTGGTTGGCTATATGTCGCGGATCGCGGAGTTGCCGGGGGAGACGTATCCATTTCGGTTCTACACGCACGATCCGTGGTGGCTGAACAGTCCTTGGCTCGACCGTTATGGGCGCGAGCCACACGACATCTACCTGCCCCTTTCAGTTGCGCGCATCGATTCGACGGGGACGGCGAGGCAGCCAACTTCAATCGAGTTCCTGACCATTGATGATTCGTTTGGAAACATGCCGGAGCAGGTGCCGAACGAGGTGATTCCGCACGTGTTGGCGGCGCGGGCCGAAGCGCCCGACGCGCCCGGACCTATCGTGTGGGTATACCCCTTCGACGAGTATCACGACATGACGTTCGGCGAGGAACCGCGCGTGGGTGAAGTGTTCTTCGGGGATTGGTTCATGCGGCAGGCGATAAACACGGGATTTCCGGTGAACACGATCATTTCCACGGGGAACTTGGTAAGGGTTTTGAGCGCCAATCCAGCCGGATTCGACCAGTCCATTCTGGTGTCGATTGTCCCGGATGCGGGTTCGGAACTTGAGAAGACTCTTCTTCAGTTTGTAGGTTCAGGTGGCGGCGTTCTCTTGTATGGGCCGCTCGATTGCGCGAGCGAAGAGTTGTTGGCAGCGCTCAACGTAACGCTTGCCGACCCGGTGGATGGCGAGATGGCCATCGATCTGCGCGTGAACATCGATACGATCTCAGGCGGGTCGTATCCTACGACGACAAAGCACGATCCCCTGATGTGCGCGGGCGGAATCCGCGCGACGCTTCGCAATGCCGACGACGCCGCGACGCAGGTGTACGCGGAAGTGTCGCAGGGCGAAGCGCGGCGCGTCATCGCGTTGGCGCGCACACAATCAGGAAAAGAGCAGGGCACTCTTGCGTGGGTTCGCGGGACGAATTCGAACCTCTTTCGCGAAGGTGCTCAGCTTCTGCTTCAGGACGATCCCGATGCGCTGTTTGCCGCGGAGAATCTGATGCGTCTTGCATTGCACGCATTTGGCTATGACTTTGCCGTAACCAAGGACCGTCCGGGCGTGAGAGCGCCACTGGTGTGCGTGGCGCGCCACAAGAGCGGGTTCTTCTTCTCCGGGTACAACGCGGATACCCTGGCTAACCTCGGTCTTCGATTTCCGCAAGGAGCTCCGGTACTGATCGGATATGAGACGCGCCTAGTGGAAGGACGTTCCTTGTACACGATGCCGCGCGCGTGGCATCGCGAATGCCGCATCTTTGTCGACGGCCAGCGCGAGGGTGCGCTGTCGTGCGTGGAGCAACACTCCGGCCAATATGGCGTGGCGCGGCGCCTGCGCGTGACGGGGCTGAAGAACGCGACGGTACACATCTATGCACCGCCCGGCGTGACATCAGAAAGCATCCGGTGCCATGTCAACGCGGGGTATCCGTACAAAGTAGGGCGCGTAACGCCGTCCGTGAACGAGGAGCGGCCGGGATCGCCAATGGAACTTCGAGACGTGACCGGAAACCTGGTTGTGGCGTGGTGATCGGTGTTCGGCCACGAGCGGGAAGACGGGATTGCCCATTCCTTGGCGACGGGTCTATCGTTAAGCGATGAGTCCATCGGTCCACAAACGTCTTAGGGGATATGCCATGACGCGCGCTTTGGGATTTGTTCTCTTGTCTGCCTTCCTTACGATAGCGGTTGTGCATGCGGGCGATCTGGATTGGCCCACCATCACATCCGAGCAACGGCCCGGCGCGTACTGGTGGTGGATGGGCAGCGCAGTCGATGAAGCGAACATCACACGGGAGATGGAACGCTATTATGCGGCGGGCATGGGCGGCGTCCACATCATCCCGATCTACGGGGCGAAAGGGTACGAGTCTCGGTACGTCGAGTATCTGAGTCCGCGCTGGATGGCGCTGATGGGACATGCCGTTTCCGAGGGGAAACGCCTGGGCATGTGGGTCGATATGACCACGGGAACGGGTTGGTGTTTTGGCGGACCAAACATACCCGAGGAATTGGGTTGTGCCAAGGTGAGTATCATCTCCAGGGAAGTGTCCACCGGCGACGAGGTTCTCATCGAGCTGCCTCCGCGCACACTGGCGATAGCGACGGTGGACGCGGCAGGACGCGTCTGGATGTGTGAAGATATCCCGGCTCTAAACGGCACATACTCAGGCAAGGCCACGAACGGCAGGCTTACCGTTTATCTTGTGTCTCTGGCTCCGACGAAACTAGTGGTGGAGCGCGCCGCCCCTGGGGGCGAGGGGCTGATGATGAACGCGTTCTCGCGCGCGGCGCTGGATACGTACCTTCCGAGGTTTGAAGAAGCATTCAGAGGCTATGTGGGCCCGAAACCGCGCGCGATGTACCACGATTCCTACGAGTACAACGGGCACTGGGCGCCGGAGTTGCTCAGTGAGTTTGCCACGCGCAGGGGATACCGTTTGGAGGCGCATCTTCCCGCTCTGGCGGGAGGTGCGTCGCCGGAAGAAGCCGCGCGCGTGAAGTGCGACTACCGCGAGACGCTTTCGGACATGCTTGTGGAAGGTTTCATCCAGCGGTGGGCAGCGTGGGCGCGCGACAAGGGAATCCAAACGCGCAACCAAGCGCATGGTTCGCCGGGGAATCTGCTGGACTTGTACGGGGCCGTGGACATTCCCGAGACGGAGATGTTCAACAAGGATCGCGACCCGCTGGTGGCCAAGTTCGCGTCTTCGGCAGCGCACGTTCTGGGCAAGCAGAAGGTCTCCGCGGAGACCGGCACGTGGCTGCGCGAGCACTTCACGGAGCGTCTGGCCGACGTAAAGGACCTTGTAGACGAGTTGTTTGTGAGCGGGGTGAATCATGTGGTGTATCACGGTACCTGCTATTCGCCCGATGATGCGCCGTGGCCGGGGTGGGTGTTCTACGCATCGACGGAGATGAACCCGCGAAACGCGGTGTGGCACGACGCGCCGATTCTGAATGAATACATTGCCCGGTGCCAAGCCGTTCTGCAATCCGGAACGCCGGACAATGACATATTGGTGTATTGGCCGATACACGACTATTGGCAAAACCCCGATGGCATGGAATTGCAGATGACCGTGCACAAGACGGCGTGGTTGACGGAACAACCTATCGGGAAGGTGGCGCGGGAACTGTGGGGACGCGGCTTTACATTCGACTACATCTCCGACCGGCAATTGGCTGCGGTTGAAACGAGCGAAGGGACCGTGCGGGCGGCGGGCGGTTCGTATCGCGTTGTGCTCGTGCCGCCGTGCGACTACATACCTGTGGCCACGATGGAGAAACTGCTCGGCCTCGCGGAGCAGGGGGCGACGATTTTGTTCGTCGATCATGTGCCCAGCGACGTGCCGGGGCTGAACGATCTCGACAAGAGACGCGCCGATCTGAGGACGTTGTGTGCGCGTGTGGCCTGGGACGCCACAGGCAGGACGGGAACCATCGGCAGCGGGAAGTTACTTGTTAATGCAAATGCCGAGGAACTGCTCACCGCGGCTGGAGTCGCCCGCGAAAGCCTGGTGGATCTTTCAGGCATGCACTTCATACGACGAGGATTTGAAGGAGGACGGCACTACTTCGTCACTTGGCAGGGGCAAAGCGGGAACTCCGCGGCGTTCGAGGGCTGGCTACCGTTAGCAACTTCCGCGAAGAGCGTTATTGCGATGGACCCCATGAGCGGGAACGTGGGCGCGGCAAAAGCGCGACCTGCGACAAACGGGGGCACGGAAGTCTACCTGCGGCTCATGCCCGGACATTCGATCATTCTCCGAACATTGACCGGCAGAGTCGTCGAGACACCGGCGTGGCGATATCTTGAGGCGGCTGGCGAACCATCCGTCATCGACGGCGCGTGGAAGCTGGAGTTTATCGAAGGCGGGCCGGCGCTGCCCGCGGCCAAGCAAACGGACAGGCTCGTATCGTGGACCGAATTGGGTGGCGACGACGTGCAGCGCTTCGCGGGCACGGCGCGGTACGCCATTTCGTTCGCGTTGCCTTCCGCCGAAGTAACGCACTGGCGACTCGATCTCGGAAGCGTGGCGGAAAGCGCGCGCGTGCGCGTGAATGGGCGCGACGCTGGCGCGATGATCATGCCGCCGTTTGAGGTTGTGTTGGCTGCGTCCGACCTCAAGCAGGACGGCAATCATCTGGAGATCGAAGTCACGAACCTTTCGGCTAACCGGATTCGCGATCTGGATCGGCGGCATGTGGAATGGCGCGTGTTCAACGATATCAATTTCGTGAACCTCGACTACAAGCCGTTCGACGCATCGGGATGGGAGCTTCGGCCTTCGGGACTGCTTGGCCCGGTAACACTGACGCCGATGAAAGAGAAGACTGTGCAGTAAGGGTGAATCGGAAATCCGGGAGGGGGATCGCATGACTACATTGATGACAGCGCTGTTGATTGTAGCGGCGGGCGCGAGCGACACAAACGCCGATCGCGTCAAGGCGTTTTGCGTGGACTTCAACTGGGGCGAAAAAGGCGCGGCGGAGCCGGGGTTGTACACGCAGGCTTCGCCCGAGGAGCATGTCGCGTGGTACGAGCAACTCGGCGTGAACACGATACAGACGTTCTGCGTGAGCCTTCCGGGTTACGCATGGTACCGCAGCGATATCGCGCCCGTGCAACCGGGCATGCAAGGCGACTTCCTCTCGGAGATGGTCACACTCGGACACGCAAAAGGCATGCGCGTGATGGGCTACTTCTGCATCGGAGCGAACCCGTATTGGAGCGAGAAGCATCCGGACGCCGTGCATCCGCAGACGTTTGGATTGAACATTCCGCTGACGCTCGACTACCTGGATTATCTCGGACGTGTCATGGCGGAAGCGGTGACGAAGACGGGTGTCGATGGATTTATGATCGATTGGGTGTATAGCCCGAGCCACTTCTACCCGGACAAAGAATACGCGTGGCTCGATTGCGAAAGGCAGATGTACCAGGAACTGTTCGGCAAGCCGTTCCCCGGCGACGCTGCGATGGATCGTGCTGCAATCGACGAGTTCGGTCGCCGCGCAGTGGACCGCTGCTGGGAGCGCATCCACAAGGCCGCCAAGGGCGCAAATCCCAACTGCATCATTTGGCTGACGTGTTTCGACCTCCAGCATCCGCAGATCAAAGGGTCGCGCATGTTGAAAGAAGCCGACTGGCTCATGAACGAGCATTTCGACACCGCAAAGCTCGACGCCGCAAAAGCGGATGCAGGACCAAACACTAAACTCATCCAGTGCATCTGCGGCTGGGGCGACCACGACGCTGCAAAGATCCTCGCCGATCCCAAGTACACGGATGTCGGCATGTATGGCTACGCTAAGCCCGATCCTAAGACGACGCTCCCGCCCAAGGACGATTCGCAAAACGCGAAGAACATTGAGGCCATGCGGAAGGTGTTCACAGGAACAACAACTGCGAAGTGAATCATGATCGCAGCGGAGGTTGGAGGCTATCGTGATTGAGTGTTTTCGCAAACTTCCGAGACCTGCACTGGCAATGATGGTGGCGAATGTCGTTTTGCTGGTCGTGATTGTCTTCAGTCCGCTGCTAATGTTGTCGCTTGTCTGCTTGATGGGGGCGAACGGTTTCGTGATTCCCGCGGCGACTGCGGCACGGCATGGCCCGGACGAAATGCGAAAGATACTCGCGTTCACATCGGTGGCGTATATACTCTTTGCGACGCTGGGGCTGCTGCCATTTCTTTTCTACTTTGTGTAATTGAAAATGATGTGCGGCTTATAGAGATGTTGTCGGGTACGTCTACCGGAATTCCTCATTGGGATATGCAGCAACAAGCGCGTCCCAGAAGCCTTCTTCGGGATCTTCAGCCGAGCCGGTCAGATTGAAGTCTTGCTGAAGCGTAGCGCCCGGTGCAAGCGTATGAGGTCCCGGGATAGGCCACATTCCCATTGAGTTGGGTGCGGTCATGTGGAGAATTCGGAATTCGAGTGTTCCGGGCACTGCGTCGTCAAAACGGAATGTCCCGTCTTCTCCCAGAGGAACAGACTGGCTGTCTCTATTGCCGTCGTTATCCACGACGTCGATTTCCACGCCCATGTTACCGGGCACCACGTCATTGTAGAGGAGGCGGCCTTCCACGCTGGCCTCACCTAGAGGAAAATGTACGTCCATGCGGCGTTGCTCGCCGGCAGCAATCGTGATAGGGGTGAAGCGCCAGCGGAAATGCATCATCCCCGGACCAGACGTGACCTTGGCGCGTAGTTGGCCTTGTCCTGCGGGTGCGTCGACGAGTTTGAAAGCGCCGGACGTATCGGTGAGGACGGGGGTGATGCGCGTGCCCTCGGGCGAATCGTAGAGGATATCCACATACACTCTTTCGGCGGGCTTGTCTCCCAGGGTGACCGATCCTTCGATCATCGCCCCCTTGTACAGCACTATCTCCAGGAGCGTGCTCGGCGAAACGTCCGCTGCCACATCGACAGAACCGCTTGCGCGCGTGGCCGGATCATAGGCGGAAAGCCGCGTTGTCGTTTTCGCGATAGCATCAACCGCGAATGTCCCATCGCCGCCAGAGAGATATTTCGAGAGTTTCCCGGATTCGACCAAACGCATCGGGGGAAGCTTTCCTTCGAAAATGATAGCCCCCGCGACAGGGCTTCCGGTCGCGGAGACGACACGGCCTTTGAACGAGCGTCCCTTTTCGACGGACACTGCAACTTCTGTTGTTTCGCCCGCGACGACCTCAATCTCCGAGACAAAGGACAATGCCTTTCCTTCCGCGCGCACTGCAATGGTGACGTCTTCTTCCGATGCTAGTTTGTCGAAACGAAACTTCCCTTCCGCACTGTGCTGGGGTGTGAAGTCAAGTTCCGCCGGTGACGAGTCGGCATCCCAATGTCTGCGATA
>JBHEKO010000116.1:0-3009 GCA_041859475.1 Candidatus Hydrogenedentales bacterium | reverse complement strand
GCGGCGAATCGCAACGCATCCGCTTGGCCACGCAGATTGGCTCCGGCCTCATGGGCGTGCTCTACATCCTCGACGAGCCCAGCATCGGCCTGCACCAGCGCGACAACCAAAAACTCATCTCGACCCTGACGCGCATGCGCGACCTTGGCAACACCGTCATCGTCGTCGAACATGACGAGGAAACGATCCGCACCGCGGATTACCTGATCGACCTCGGCCCCGGCGCGGGTGTCCACGGCGGGCACATCGTCGCGCAGGGCACACCCGCCCAAGTCATGAAGATGAAGGACTCGTGGACCGGCAAATTCCTCTCGGGCGCGTTCAAGATCCGTGCGCCGAAAGAACGCCGCAAGCCCAACGGCAAGTCGCTCGTGATTCGCGGGGCGCGCCACAACAATCTCAAGAACATCGACGTCGAAATTCCGCTCGGCGTATTCACGTGCATCACCGGCGTGTCGGGTTCCGGCAAATCGAGCCTCATCAACGAAACGCTGTTCCCCGCCGCGATGAAGACCGTCTACGATTCGATCCGCGTCAAGCCCGGCAAACACGACCGCATCGAGGGCCTGGAACAGATCGACAAAGTCATCGACATGGACCAATCGCCTATCGGGCGCACGCCGCGCTCGAATCCCGCCACCTACACGGGCCTGTTCACGCCCTTGCGCGACCTGTTTGCGAAAGTGCCCGAGGCCCGCGCGCGCGGGTACCAGCCGGGCCGGTTCAGCTTCAACGTGAAGGGCGGACGCTGCGAGACCTGCGAAGGCGACGGCGTCATACGCATCGAAATGCACTTCCTGCCCGACGTGTACGTGCCCTGCGAAGAGTGCAAAGGCATGCGCTACAACCGCAACACGCTGGAGGTGCGCTACAAGGGCAAGAACATCTTCGAAGTCCTCGACATGACCGTCGAGGAGGCCGTCGACTTTTTCAAACCGATTCCGTCGGTGCACGCAAAGCTCGATACGCTCAACGACGTCGGGCTTGGCTACATCAAACTGGGCCAGGCTGCCACGACGCTCTCCGGCGGCGAGGCGCAACGCGTCAAGTTGGCGACGGAGCTCTCGAAACGCCAGACCGGCCGCACGCTGTATATCCTTGATGAACCCACCACAGGTCTGCACGCAGTGGACGTCGACAAACTGCTCAGCGTCCTGCACCGGCTCGTCGAGGCAGGCAACACCGTCCTCGTCATCGAACACAACCTCGACGTGATCAAGACCGCGGATTGGATCATCGATCTCGGTCCCGAAGGCGGCGACAAAGGCGGGCGCATCCTAGCCGTCGGCCCGCCAGCGGAGATCGCAAAAGTCAAAACCTCGTACACGGGGCAGTACCTGAAAGGCATTGTGTAACGCCTGCCCTCCGTACCGGGCGTCTTCAATTCGGAGGGCGGGTTTTCCAACCCGCCGATTTATGCGCGGTGTTTCTGTATGCGGTATTTGTAGCGCCTGCCCTCCGTACCGGGCGTCTTCAATTCGGAGGGCGGGTTTTCTAACCCGCCAATTCGTCTTCGCGTCCCGTTCCTGTCACGGCTGATACGCGGCAACCTTATCCAGAAACGCCAACATCGCCTTCTTGTCGTTCACATCCACGGGGGGAACCGTGCGCGTCATCAACCCCAACGCGCTCGCTTCGAACGCGATATCCCTCTCGAAATTGATGTCTTCGATCAGCCGCCGCAAATCCTCGCGAAACAGCGGAATGAAACGGGCCGGATCGTCCTCGCAGATTCTCAGCGCACGCGCGTAGGCCGCGCTATCTACAAACAACTCCTCCGGCAATCTCCTATCGCGCACGACAGTCTCAAGCCACGGGTATTCGAATAACCTCTCAGCCCATTCGCGCGAATCGCCCTTGCTTGGCCACTTATCTTCGGGGTGGCCTGTCAGCCGCACCGTCTCGCTTTCGCCGAAGCTGAAGGCCTCATACGTGCGCACCGTCACCGCTGTTTCATCCTGCTCGATGGTGACATTGCCGGGCGCGTCGTCAAGCGCCATGCGCGCGCCCGTATACCGATTGATGGCAACCGTGTACGTGAAGTGCGCCGCATACACGCGCGCAATTTCGTCGAGCGGCGCCCCCACGAACCAGTCGTGCGCCTCCGCAATTCCTTCCAGCTCGAACATGGGCCTTGTCGCGATTTCCGCCGAGGCAAGCGGGCTCTTCACGACTTCGGTGACAGGCAATAGGCTGAACACAACCGCGCCGCTCACGCCCGCCAACGCCGCGCTAACCAGCACGAGCACACAAAGGCTCGTCCAACGCATCTTCGGCGATCGCCGCGCGAAGGGAATGCAGATCATGGTTCCCAGTACGACCGCCGCGCACCACACCCGGAGGCCCCATGTTGTCCCTCGGTTCACAGCCGCGTCGCGCGTATACAGCACTTGCCGATAGGGTTTGCCTGGCGCGGACCCAAAGGTCAGATCCGTGCCCATATCCTGCGGGCGAAGCGTTCCCGCGAGTTTCGTGATTCTCCCGCCAGCCCATAGCAGCGGCTTCAGCCCAGGATGGTCCACCGGGAACATTAAGCCCGGCGCACGAAAGGACCCGTCGTTGCTGTGAACATTGAGCGGCCCCGTGCAGCGTTCCCGCGTCAGCAACTTCGACGACACGCCTTCGTCGGACACGATGAAGAGCTCCAGGTAAACGTCCGAGGCCGACAGCGCCGTGAGCCGCATGGGGTAGATGGGGCGCTCCGCCGGAAACGTGACCATCAGCGGATGCGGCGTCGCCACCCCCTCTCCCTCGCGCCGCAACTTCGCGGCCACGAAGCGCCACCCCTCCGCGATGTAATCCTGCACGATCCGGTCCCCCTCGCCCGGCAACTCGGAGAAGCCATTCTCCGACAGCCACGCGCGCAGGTCCTCGGCCTTCTCGGCCTTCAGCGTCGCCACGTCATAGCTGCCAACCGTGGCCGTCGCCTCGACGGTGACCGTACCGGAGCGGGAGGCCCCGGCACCCGCAGGCACCGCCCTTCTCAATCCGTCGGAGACCAGAAACCAC
>JBHEKO010000043.1:0-6370 GCA_041859475.1 Candidatus Hydrogenedentales bacterium | reverse complement strand
CCGCACTCGTGCTTGGAAGGCGACAATCCGGTCGTGCTCCATTATCTGCGGACGTTTCTCGACGCGATAACGCCTTTGGAAGCGGATTCGCGGTACACATTCGAGGGTGTTCCTTTTCGGACGTCCGCGCCCCATCTTCATGGCGTCGAAACGCATGGCGTGATATTCGATGTAGATGGAGCCGAGTGCGGTTTCCTTGTCGACTCGAAGTACTTCGACGGTCTCGAAGCGTCCTATGCCGGCGTGGACGTGCTCGTTGTGTCGGTCACGTTCCTGGAGGAGCCGCCACACCCGGCGATCCTTCACTTGTGCGTGGACGACGTGCGGCGTATCGTGCGCACTGCGGCGCCCGGCAAAGTGGTCTTGACGCACTTTGGGTTGTCGATGCTCGAGGAGGGGCCGGAACGCGTAGCGTCCTCGCTGACGGATGAATTGGGTGTTGAAGTCATCGCGGCCACGGATGGGCTTGTGTTGCCTTTGGGCACATAGGCGCCTGTGGCGTTGTGCATGAAGTATGTCATAATTGGGGAGAGTTCAAAGTCGAGGAGCAGGTATGAGTTTCATAGCCGAACGAATGGGGCGCATTGATTCGAGCGGAATCCGAAAGGTGTTCGCTTTGGCTGCGACCCTCAAAGATCCCATAAACCTCAGCATCGGCCAGCCCGATTACGATGTAGACGACGAGGTCAAGGAAGTCGCTATCGAGCAGATCCGAAAGGGGTTCAATCGATACACGCAGACGTGGGGCATCGACGAACTGCGGGAAGAGGTCATTGCGTATTACGAACGCCGGTTCAATGCGACCATCGAGAACTCGATGATCGTGGGCGGCGTTTCGGGGGGACTGTTCCTTGCCCTCATGGCCACGGTGAATCCGGGAGACGAGGTAATCGTCGCCGATCCGTATTTCGTGATGTATAAACACCTGACGAATTTGCTCGGAGGCGTCTGTAGGTTCGTCGATACGTATCCCGATTTCAAGCTTCGGGCGGAAGCCGTGGAGCGGGCGATCACGCCGAAATCCAAGGTGTTGATTGTGAACTCGCCGTCGAATCCGACGGGCGTCACGCTCACGCGGGATGAGATGTTGGACTTGGCGGCAGTGGCCAAGAAGCACAATTTGCTGGTCATAACGGACGACATCTACGACCAATTTTCCTATGACGCCCCGCCTTCAAGCATGGCGGGTATGTACGAGAACACGATCGTTCTCAATGGATTTTCGAAATCGGCGGCGATGACGGGGTGGCGAATCGGCTATGCGGCCGGGCCGAAAGAGATCATCAACGAGATGAACACGCTGCAACAATATACGTTCGTTTGCGCGCCGTCGTTCGCGCAGAAGGCGGCAGTCGTGTCGCTGCATCAAGACACGTCGGAGAAAATTGCGAATTACCGGCGCAAGCGCGACCTGGTGGTGGCGGGGTTGGAGCAAGCGGGCTATTCGCTCACGAAGCCTGGCGGAGCGTTCTACGCGTTTCCGGAGGCACCGGGAGGCGACGGCGATGCGTTCGTCAAGAAGGCGATTGAGAACAGCTTGCTGATCATACCGGGGTCGGTTTTCAGCGAACGCAAGAGCCATTTCCGGTTGAGTTTCGCGGCGGATGATCGCGTGATCGAGCGAGGTTTGGAAGTACTGGAACGGCTCAAGCGAGCGTTCTAGCGCATCCAAGGCGCAGCATCCAAGCCAGGGATCGGCGCCGTATATCGCAAGGACCGGGAGCTGTAACCTTGTCGGAAGCAAAGGCGTGCGGGGCGCGCATTCGTAGTGAGTCGATGGCTTCGGTGCTCGATTCGCACGATGTGCGTTGGTCATGCTACAATCCGACGAAATGCAGACCATTACCACGCTAAACGCTCTCTATAAGCCTATTCATAAGGACTTAGACGCTGTTCGTTCCTCCGTGAGTGAACTGTGGTCGGAGGCCTTGCATCTTGTCCATGGCAACGATGTCCCTCAACCGCGAGCCGGGGGAAAGATGTTGCGTCCCGCATTGTGCCTGCTGTCGGCGGGAGCAATCGGCGGTGGAGACATTTCCCGATTCGTGCCGTTGGCGACGGCCATGGAAGCGTTGCACCTTGCAGCCTTGGCGCACGACGATGTGATTGACGGGGCCGACCTCAGGCATGGCGTGCGGTCGTTGAACGCGATGTGGGACAACCACACGGCCGTCCTGGGCGGCGACTATCTCGTGGCGCGCGCGATCAGCATCATGGGGGTATACGACAATTGCTCCGTGATCACCAATGCCATCGGCTCCGTTCGCGAAATGGCGGAAGGCGAGCTCACCAACTTCGGGTTGGGGCCGGAACATTTCTCGCAGGATGCATGCGTCAGCCTTGCGCGCCAGAAGACGGCCAGCTTGTTCGCGGTAACGTGCAGCACACCGGCATGCCTAATCGAAGGGACGCCGAGGGCGGACCTCCATGCCTACGGTCTCGCGTTCGGCGTGGCGTTTCAGTTGGTCGACGACCTTCTGGACCTGTCTCAAGACCCGGCGACTCTGGGCAAACCCGCATTCGGCGATATCGTGGAGGGAAAGAAGACCCTTCCGATACTCTTCATGAGGGAAGGGTTGGACGCGACGAGCAACGAGCGACTGGACGCCATGAAAGGAAGTAATCTCTCCGAGGCGGACAGGCACTGGGTGTCCGAAATGCTGGAATCCACAGGTGCGCGCGAGCGGACCGAGCAGATTGCACGCGAGTACGTCGAGGAGGCGCGTGCGGCCATAGCGACAGTGCCCAATAGCGTGTATCGCGACGCGATGCTTGGATTGGCCGAGTTCGTCGTCGTTCGGGGGTCATAGGCCATTTCCGCAGCAAGTGGAAACCCGTCCGTATTTGCCGTCCTGCGCAGCGCCGCCAGGACCACATCAAGAGCGATCAGTTGCCTTGTGCTCCTAGCCTCCCTTGGATGCCTCGTTTCCTGCAATCAAACGTCCCCCCAAAGCGGCGCCACGCCTTTGACGTACTGGCGCACGCTTACCGGCGCGTCAGGCGAGGCGCAAGACGAATTGGTCGACCAATTCAACGCCGCCAATCCGGCAATCCATGTGACCTCCGAATTCCAGGGGAGTTATTCGGACCTCGCGACCAAGCTGATGACGGCACTTGCGGGAGGCGCGGGACCCGAGGTAAGCCAGCTCGGGACCTTCGAGATTCGGCAATTCGCGAAGTCGGGGGCGTTGGTCGACCTCAAACCCTATTTGACAGGACCGAACGGGATCGACATGACCGGATGGCCGGAGTCGCTCGCCAATGCTGGGGCGGTGGGCGACGGCGTATTTTGGATTCCCTTCAACGTGGCTGCGCCCGTGCTTTATTACAACCAAGACGCGTTTACGGAAGCGGGGTTAACCGAACCTCCGGCGACGTGGGACGCGTTTTTCGACGAGGCGCGCCGTCTAACCAAACGCGACGCGTCGGGCAATGTGGAGCGCTACGGCGTGGCGTTCTGGAACATCACGTGGCCGTTGTTCTCCATGATCTGGTCCGAAGGCGGCGAACTTACGACGCGCGATTATGCCAACATCACGCTGGACGACCCGGTCGTGGTACGACTGCTGACGCAGATACAAGCGCTCGTTCGCGAGGGTTGCGCTACAATGCCGGACAAGGCGTCGGGGGGACATCGCGCGGCATTCTTGAACGGGCATGCGGCGATGATCCTGGATTCGCAGGACGCATTCGGCGAGGTATTTGGAAGGCCGTTGGGGTTTGCGCCCGGTGTGGCGAATTACCCAGCGGGGGCCAAGGGCAAGGTATATGCGCCGGGTGGCGGAGGTATTGTCATGTTGGCGGCGGCGCCCGAGGCCAAGTGCGACGCGGCCTGGGCCTTCATCCGATTCATGCTCGACACGAAGCAGATTGCCTACTACGCGAAACGCACGGGGTACCTGGCGTTCACGAAAGAGGCGCAAGAAAGCGCGAAAGACCTGTTGCAGGACCCGCGCTATCGAGTCATCCATGATGCGTTGCCGTTCGTGCGAGGGGATTTCTCCGTGAACATGTCGCCTGCGGTGCGGAATGCGTTTGATGCGGCGTTTCAGAAGATTCTGGTGGAGAACGCCGATGTGCAAGCTACGTTGAGCGAGGCGGATGCGCAGGCGGAGCGGGCGATCAAGGAAGAGCTGGAACTGTAGGTACGGGGCAAGCGGGGTGATAGTTGGCGAAGAGCCGGCTGGAAGCCGGCGGTACAACACATGCTGCGAGATGTGGGCCCGTATTCTTCTGGCGCACGATCTTCAGCGGCGAGCCAGCTTTTGTGTTTGCTCGGTCAGTTGAAGCAGCCCCTGAAGCGCCTCATTCACAGCTTCGGAAGTGGGGAAAGCTTTGGCAATCTCCGGTCGGAGGAGAACTAAGTTCGTGCCCTTCTGATAGGCGGCGAAGTACTTACCGCGGACACCTTTGCCGAGGTCTTCGCGACGATATTCGGGACGGAGGTCGTCGATTTCGACTTCTCTAGCCTTCTTCATAGATCTTCCTTTCAGCACGTGTAACCGGGCGCGCGCTAATCACCCTCGTTCGCCTTCGGCGTTCCACGAACGACACGACAAGTAACACACCGCGCGCTGAAACTCCAAACGCGAGAAAGCGATGTTCGCCGGCCGAATGCGCCGGATCTTGGAACGTAATGGCGAGCGGATCACCGAAAACGGAAGAAGCTTCCTCGAAACTCACTCCGTGCTTGCGCAGGTTTATTGCCGCTTTCTTTGTGTCCCACTCAAACTCCATATTGGCATTGTATCCCGAACATTAAAGGATAGTCCAAGAGTCTTCTGCAAATTCTGTGGGCAGTTTCAGCCGCACGGCCAGACGACGTGGTAGAATTGGTTGGCGAAGAGCCGGCTGGAAGCCGGCGGTACAACGCGGCAGGCTCATTCAACACAAGGCTGCCTTAGCGGGCGGCTTGCCGGACTTGACGTTATCCCCTTAAAAGGCCTATGTTCCCGGCATGCTGCTGGAATTTCCGAGATGAACCGTATCGCGCGAGTGGCTCGCGTTTGGCGCAGGGAGCGATCCGAGTGGATTTCGTTTGGGGTATTCGTGTTTCCGGGGTTCCTTTTGTTTTCGGTGTTCACGTATTGGCCTATCTTCTATAGCTTCCGCCTCAGCTTCACGAAGTGGAATCTCCTCGCGCCGAAACCGGAATGGCGAGGTCTCAAGAACTATGTGGACTTGGTGCAGGACCCTGCCTTCTGGCAGGTGACGGCGAACACGCTCTTGTATGCGGTGGCCGTCGTAGCGGTGGCGCAGTGTTGCGCGTTTGTCGTCGCGCTGCTTCTGAATCGGCGCGTGCCGGGGCTGGCGTTGTTCAGGACGCTTGCCTTTCTCCCCTACGTGACCACAACTGCCGCCGCCGCGCTGGCTTGGGTACTTCTTCTTCATCCGAAGTTCGGTCCGCTTGGGTCGTTGTACGCGCAGTTGGGCGTGCAAGGACCCAATTGGCTGCAGAACTCGAAGCTGGCGTTGTGCGCGTTGATGGTCGTGGGGATATGGAAGGAGATTGGATTTTCGTCGCTCTTCTTCTTGGCGGGACTGCAAGGGTTGCCTGCGGACTGCTACGAGGCGGCGGCGCTGGACGGGGCGGGCCCGCTGTCGCGGTTGCGGCACATTACGTTGCCGCTGATGACGCCCACGGCCTTCTTTCTGATGGTGACCGGGTTCATCGCGGCGACCAAGGCTTTCGATGTGGTGGCCATCATGACCGAAGGGGGGCCGGTGTATCCGGCGTCGAGCACGTATGTCTATCACCTGTACACCGTGGCGTTCCGAGACCTCAGCGTCGGCTACGCATCGGCGTTTGCGACCGTCTTCTTCGTGGCAACGGTATTGGTGACGATCCTCCAGTTCCGGGTGGCGCAACGCTGGGTCCATTACGAGAATTGAATATGCGCTCGTTGGCCATATATGCGGCGCTGGTGGCTGTCACGGGCCTTCTCATGTTTCCGTTTCTGTGGATGGTGCTGACCTCGCTCAAGCCTTTGGCCGAGGTGACGGCGTATCCGCCGACGTGGATGCCGTCCGAATTCCGTTGGGAGAACTACCGGGAAGCGTGGAATGCGGCGCCGTTCGGCCGGTTCTTCGTGAACAGCGTGGTAACGGGCATATCCGCCACGCTGCTTCAGGTGTTCATCGCGCTGTTCATGGCCTATGCCTTCGCATGGATACGGCTCCCAGGCAAGGGCGTGCTGCTGATTCTGGTGATCGCGACAATGATGGTACCGGATGAGGTGAAGCTGGTCCCGAACTTCCTGGTGTTGCGAGAGTTGGGCTGGATCGACTCGTATTGGGCGCTGATCATCCCCCCCGCCGCCCACGCCTTTCCCGTGTTTGTGTTGTACCAGCAGTTTCGCGTGCTGCCGTC
>JBHEKO010000009.1:0-7374 GCA_041859475.1 Candidatus Hydrogenedentales bacterium | reverse complement strand
TACTTCTCCGTGATAAACGCGGCGACCGAAATCCAGGCTATTCACTGGATGCTCGTCTTCCCTTGCGCGGGATGCCTATGGCCGTTCTTGCTCAGCGTAACGGCGAGCCGCCTGCCGATTCCCCGGCCTGAGTTGGGAGGTTTGGCCTTGGTCCTCGCATTAGCCGCGGTTCCGGTTGCGCTCCCCGGGCCGTTCATGGCCGCCTTAGCCGGGCACACGTCGCAAGGCTTCGATCTGGAGCGCATGATGGCGGTGGCCCTGCGCCGTGGCTTTGTCACGCCCGCGTGGTGGCTGTCGCCCTTGTATTTCGGCCTGGGGCTGGCGAGTCTTTCCCTGCAACTGCGCGCCTACCGCCGCTACCTCCCGCTCGCCGCGCGTCTGGCATGGAAACACTACCCCGCAAGCGCAATCGCCCTTGCTGTCGTATCTTGCGCAGTTGCGGCCCTCGCGTCCTATCCTCTTCGCGCAATCTTCGAGTAGCACTCTCGACGTGCAGATTGGTAGGGACGTTTTGCCGAAACGTCCGGAACTGCCAATTGCCGCCCCCTACAACTGGCGCACGGCGAAATAGACGCCTCGGAGGGCGCGTTTTCTGACCCGCCATCTTCTGCCACAAAATCGGCGGGTTGGAAAACCCGCCCTCCGAGGCCGTGAAACCAGCGGGTTGGAAGACCCGCCCTCCGGATGCCTACGCCGCGCCCGCGACGGGCTGCCCCGTGGCCAAGCGCATAATTCGTTCCTGGGTGGCATCGGCCTGCATGACTTCACCGGCAACGCGGCCCTCGTGCATCACGAGGATGCGGTCGCACATGCCCATCACTTCCGGAAGCTCGCTCGAGATCATCAAGATGCACACGCCTTGGCGAACAAGCTCGTTCATTAGCTTGTAGATCTCTGCCTTGGCCCCCACGTCAATGCCGCGCGTCGGCTCGTCGAAGATGAGTACCCGGGATTGCGTAAACAGCCACTTGGCCAAGACGACCTTTTGCTGGTTGCCGCCGCTCAGGTTCTGCGCGGTCTGCTCGATAGACGGGGTTTTGATCTGAAGGTCGCGAACATATTGCTCCGTGATGGTGCGCTCTTTGCGGCGGTTCACGAACAGGAATTTCACCAGCTCTTTCAGATTCGCGAGCGATGTGTTTTCGCGAACGGTCATCCCCAACACGAGACCCTGGTTCTTGCGGTCTTCCGTAAGGAGACCTATCCCCTGCCGAATTGCATCGCGCGGCGACTTGACCGTGATGGGTTTTCCCTCAAGAACGATCTGGCCTTTCTCCAACCGGTCCGCACCGAAGATGGCCCTAGCCACTTCCGTACGTCCCGCGCCGACAAGGCCCGTCAATCCCACAATCTCTCCGCGGTGCAGCGAGAAACTCACGTCTTGAAAGACGCCTTCCCGCGTAATGCCTTCAACGCGCAAACGTTCCTCGCCGAGCGAAAACACCTCTTTCGGAAACTCGCGCGTCAACTCGCGGCCAACCATCATCCGAATGATGTCGTCGCGTGTGACCTCGGACACGGCCTTGGTCGCAACGTATTGGCCGTCGCGCATGACGGTAAGCCGGTCGCCAATCTCGAAAATCTCTTCAAGACGGTGCGAGATATAGATCATGCCGATGCCTTGCGTCTTCAGATCGCGGATCAGATCGAACAGCGCTTTCAACTCATGATCGGTCAGTGTCGCGGATGGTTCGTCCATCACGATGATCTTCGAATTGAACGACAACGCTTTCGCGATCTCGACCATCTGCTGCTGGGCCACGCTCAACTCGTTGACCGCTTGGCGCACATCCATCATGACCCCAATGCGCCCCAACAATTCGCGCGCGTCGGTGTACATCTTCTTCCAGTTGATGAACGGCGTCTTTCCAATCCGCGGCTCGCGCCCGAGATAAATGTTCTCCGCGACGCTCAGATACGGGCTGAGGTTGAACTCTTGATAAATCATGCTCACGCCAAGTTGCTGTGCATGATGCGGCGAATGGATCTGCACGGGCTGGCCAGACAGACGAATCTCACCCGAGTCGAGCGGCTGCGCGCCGGACAGAATCTTCATGAGTGTCGACTTGCCCGCGCCGTTCTCCCCTACAAGGCAATGCACCTCGCCGGGTTTCAGATCGAGGTGGGCATGATTCACCGCCACTACCCCCGGGAACTGCTTCACAATGTCGTGCATCTCAAGAACGAATTCGCTCATTTCCCCTGCTCCGCTTCAAGGCTCGCCTTGTCGATGATACCCACTTCCACAGGCACTACCTTCGGCACGTCCTCACCCGCCAAAAACGCCGCTATGGTCTCAATGGTCTTCTTCCCGATTTCGCGCGGAAACTGCACCGTGTCCGCCTTCAAGGCCTTCCCGGCCAGTATCGCCTCTCGCGCCTCGGGCGTACCATCATATCCTACAATCGTTATTGTGTCCTGCAAGCCAGCGGATTCCACCGCCGCCAATGCCCCCAACGCCGAATCGTCATTAATTCCGAATATCGCGTTGAGGCCGGGATTGGCCTGCAACACATTCTGCGCCGCCGCCATCGCCTTGTCTCGCACGCCACCGCCTGGTGCGCGTTGCACGATGGCCATTTCCGGAAACTTGGCCAGCGCCTCTTCAAACCCCCGCGTACGATCCTGCACGGACGTGACCTCCGGGTTGTCGATGATCGCCACCTTCCCCTTGCCGCCGAGCAGCTTCCCCAAGTACTCCCCAAGAATGCGCCCGCCCTGCACGTTGTCGGACGCCACATGACAAACCACGTCCGCATTCTGCGCGGCGATGTCCGCCGTGAACACCGGAATCCCCTTCGCACGCGCATCGTTCACCGCCGGCGTGATGCCCGCCGAATCCTTCGGCGACACGATAATCGCATCCACGCCTTGCCGGACGAACGTCTCGATCTGATTGATCTGCTTTTGGCCGTCGAACTCCGCGTACTGAATCCGCAGCGTCAAACCGTGCTTCGGCGCTTCCTCTTCGAGAGCGGCGACGAGATCGCGATAGAACTGGTGCCGCTGCGTCAGCAACGACGCGCCGATTACACGAGTGGCGATGGCGCCCGGCTCCCCCGTCTGCGAAGGCGCCGGATTCTGCCCGCACGCGCACGCAAACACCGCGAGGAGCACCGCAACGACCACGCCGAACCGCTTTGTCATTCTCGCCATCCCCATAACCCTACATGCCTGCAGGGCACGATCCTCCCCCAGCAACACCCTACTCTACTTTTTCCCCATCGCCATTGGCAATGGGCATTCCGCGCGAGAACCCCACATATCCGTACCTGTCCGTGTGAGTCCGTGCTGGTCCGTGTGCGTCCGCCCCCTACGCAATCCCCTTCACCAACGCAATCCCCAGCGCCTCCAACTCCACCTCGCGACGCGTCTCGTTGTACCGAAGCGATACGCGAACCGGCTTCCTCTCGATATTCCACAACAGCACCGCGTTTGCCGTCGGGTACCACGCGCACACAACCGGCACTTCGTCCTCGACGTACGGCGTGTCTTTCAACGTCGCAACGACCTCTTTCTTAAGTGCAAACAGATCCGGCATCGCCTCGGCAACTGCCCGTCCACCTTCGATGGGAGTACTCAACCCCGGACGGTGCACGAGCGTCCCGTGCTTGCCATCCGCCGCCGAAGGAAAGGTTCGTGCGTCAAAGTCCGAAAGGAACGTCCAGCCGCCGGGCGTAGGTTCCTCCACCACTTCAAAAGGCACCCCTGTAGCAAGGAACAGGCTGTACGCATTGGAGTCGCCGACCCATCGGCTTTGCTCGCCCCAATAATGCTTGAATGGACCGCGCGGCGTATGCCCCGCCACGTGCTCGTGCAACGCGGCATTGTGTTTCATCGCCGGCGCGAGCACGGCCCAATGCGTTCTCGGAAACGGCGTGTTGCCGCTCATGAACATCGTGTTACGCACGTCGCAGATCGTGGTGATGGCCAGCTTCGCGGCCATGTTCTCTGCCGATAGTTTGTCCGGCGGCCATGCCGTCGTCTCGCTGAACGCCAATTCCGGAGTCGCATACCGCCGATGAAAGAGCACGCTGAACAGCTCGTTCGTCTTGCCCTTGAGGGGATCGAAATAGTCATCGCTGAACATGAACTCGCCGACGCGAAACGGCACCCCCGCATAATCGGCAACCCGTATCCCTGCACGTTCGCTGCCCGAATACATCACCATAATCCCAAGCTGCGCCTCCGGAGCCGCCGCCGCCTGCTGTGCCTTAAAGCACGCCGTTAACGCATCGCACGTGTCCGTCACCCACGCCCTCATCACCGGCGAAAGCGTGCGGCTTCCAACGTCCGCCAGCAACGCCGCCCACTCCGCTTCTCCGTAGCCATGCTTGTCGAGAAACGCCCGCTTATGGTCCTCGCAGAAACACCCGCCAATGTCGTCCGGCGATGGCGCGAGCCGGAAATCATCGTCAAGGAAGATGATGCCCGGCCGTGTCGTCTTGATCTGTCTCACCGCCGCGACGTTCTCTTCCGTGATAGGCGGATGCAACGACACCCCGCCAACGCTCTTTCCGTCCGGCCGGATTCCGCGCTTCCACGGAATTCCGCTCAAGGGCGGCATGTAATCGGGCGTGGTCTCCGCGTACATCGGATGCCCCAGCGGAATCGTGATGTTGTGTACGGCGAAGCCCTGTGCCTCCAGTCCCTTCTGGTATTCGCCAAGCTCTTCGACGGAATAGACCCAGTTGCCCTGGAAGAAATTGGCCAGCCATATATCGTGCACGCCGGCTTCGCGGATGATTGCCGGCAGTTCCGGATCCGCTTTGATCGCATCGATCGAGATCGATGCGTGAAATGTCCTCACGCCTTTGGTGCCGGCTTGCGCGGCGTACCCCGCGCGCCCCAGCAGACCGAAGGCCGCAACGCTCGCTCCCTGCTTCAAAAATGTCCTGCGCGATATCGCCATGTAACCATCCCCCTTGTTGTTCGCGCGTCATTCTAACGAAGCCGCTCGTGCTTATCATGTCGGTACAGAATTGCCGACAGCACCGCCGCCGTCGCGAAAACGATAAACGTCGCCCCATCCACCAAGCCTGCATTCAGGTCGAGCCCTGTAATCGTATCCAGCAGAAACTTGATGTAGGACTCCGGCAGGTCCGTGTGCCCAAGACGCTCCCGAATCTCCCAATGCCAGTCCGTACACGGGCAGAAGCCAATCCCATAGAAGAGGCCGAGCCCAAACCACGAAAACAGCGTGGCAGCCACAACCGCCAGATGAACTCTGCGCGCCCTCTTCCATGTCCACCCGCCCGCGATAAAGACAATGAGCGTGGTGTGAATCAAGAAGAATGCGGCGTCCAGTATTCTGTAGGCGATCATCACAAAGCCTCGCTCGAACCGTTCATCTATAATGACAGCATCCTCAAAAGGACGCTCCCCTTCGCCGCCCCCGGCCTTATCCACGAGAAACCGGCCTGAAAACGCCAGCGGAGAGCCGCTCAGTAATTACAGGTGATGGCATTCGACTCCGCCGAACTTTCCCGCTATTATATGCCAACTAGTGTTTTAAGGAGTTCGCGTCGTGACCACCAAGTATTCCGTCTTTGTCGTCCCTCATACCCATTGGGATCGCGCCTGGTATGTCCCGTTCGAAGAGTTCCGTCTACGCCTCGTCCGAATGATCGACCGGCTCTTGAATACCCTGCAGAAGGACCCGGCGTTCACCTGCTTCGTCCTTGACGGTCAGGCGGTTGTTCTCGACGACTACCTGCAAATACGTCCCCAGGCCGCAGAAAGATTGCGCTCCTTTATCAAAGCCAAGCGCCTCTATGTCGGCCCATGGTACGTGCTTCCCGACGAATTCCTCGTCAGTCCGGAAGCCCTGATACGCAACTTGCTCTACGGAATGAAGGTGAGTCAATCGTTTGGCCGCGCTATGAAGGTTGGATACGTTCCGGACTCCTTCGGCCACATCGCCCAGCTCCCGCAAATTCTACAAGGATTCGGCCTCGACTCGTTCATTTTCTTTCGAGGACTCGAACAGGAAGCGACGAAGCTCGACCTCGAATTCCTTTGGCGTTCGCCCGACGGCTCCACGGTTCTCGCCTCCCGTCAACACCCCTTCTACGGCAACGGCACCCATCTTGGCTATGTGACCAACTGGGGCGACACCGAAGTCATGGTCCAGTCGTTCAAAGACGCGATCGAGAAAATCGACAAGTCCTGCAAGAATCTCCTGGAACTCACGAAATCACGCGTGCTGCTGCTCGGTAACGGCATCGACCAAGCAGACCACCAACAGGACCTCCCGCGCATTCTCGAACGGCTAGCAGGAAAGTTCCCGCAATACTCCTTCCGAATCGCTTCCTTCGAAGACTATATCGGCGCCCTGCGGCGAGACCTCAACGGCACAAAGCTGAAGACGCACGCCGGCGAACTCACCTATCGATACGGCGACCTCCTCGGCGGCGTCTACTCTTCGCGCATGTACATGAAGATGCAAAACCAGCAGTGCGAAGACCTACTCGAAAAATGGACCGAACCCGTAGCTGCTGCCGCGTGGCTTACCGGGTGCGCCCCGTACCCGCAAGACGAGCTTGCCTACGCCTGGAAAGAATTGCTCAAGACCCATCCCCACGACGACGTCTGCGGTTCGAGCATCGACCAAGTACACAAAGAGGCGGTCGTGCGCATGGATGCCGTCGAGCAAGTCGGGCACATGCTGTACCGTACGGCGCTGCGGATACTTGCGCTGAATACGGACCGCTCACGCCAGTCAGGCTCGCCCGTTATGCTCTTCAATTCGCTGGGAGTCCCGCGCAAAGAGGTCGTCCGTATTGACGTGGACCTATGCCCGTTGACGGAATCGTGGAAGTCCTTCCAGCTCTTCGACGAAAAGGGCAAAGAAATCCCTTACGAATGGCTCGGCTCCGAGCGGGTGCACTGGTGGGAAGCCGTCAAGCCCTTCGACGTGCTGCGCCATCGCTGCGAATTTGAAATCGATCTGCCCGCCTTCGGCTACCGCACCATCTATGCGCGGGAAGGCAAACCATCAAGACCGAAGCAGGTTACGAAAACCGCCGCCAAATCGTTTGAGAATGGGTTCTACAGACTATCCATCAAAGCCAACGGCGCATTGACGCTCCATGACAAGCAGACCCGCCGCCGCTACGATGACCTTCTCGTATTCGAAGACACCGAAGACTGCGGCGACGAATACAACTGGTCCTATCTTGCCGAAGGTTCGGAGACTATCACCACGGCAACGTCACGCCCCAAGGTCGCATACGTGCACAACGGCCCGCTGTCCACAACGTGGCGCATCACGCATGCGCTCAAGGTCCCGGATTGCCTGCGCGCGGATCGAAAAGGACGGTCCAAGAAACGGGTGACCCTGACCATCGAATCGGACGTTACCTGCCGGGCCGG
>JBHEKO010000487.1:0-2988 GCA_041859475.1 Candidatus Hydrogenedentales bacterium | reverse complement strand
CAGCTCGTTCTCCTTGAACTGACCGGCAAGCCCAACCAAAACAATGCCGGCGAGCGAACCAATCACGCCGCCGAGCACCGTGAGCGCCGCAGCGTCCTTGACGAGATCCGCAGCGTGCCCCGTCACAATCGGTGGAATCAGCGTTCCAGTCGCCGCGCAAAGACCGCACCCGATCGCGAGTCCGAGTCCAATGCCGAGATAGCGGACCATAAGCCCCCACGCGAGCGCGCCAACGCCCCACATCATACCGAAGCCGGCACAACGCAGCAGCACCGGTGTTGGGGCAGACAGGGTGACGTTCCAGAAATCGGGAACCGTGAGATAACAGATCACTGGCGGACACGCGATAAGCCCGATCAGGACGTATACGAACCACCAGGATTCGTAGGCCCAGCCCTTCACCCAACGGGCGGGAAGCAGAAATGTCGCGCCGGCGAGACCTCCGCCGGAAAAAATGAGCATGCCTAATATTGGATTCATCGGGTTCCGCCGTTCTTCGCCGCTGTAAACGCGCGGACGATTTCCGCTTTTGCCATCGGGGTTTCGAGATAACGCACCTTGTCCGCTTTGAGCGTCTTCGGGCCATCCCAATCGAACGCGAACTCGCCTTCACCGTGCGTATGCCAGTAGGCGACGACACGCTTGCCGCCACGTTCGAAGACGAACCCTCGCAACGACTTCGCCTCGGCTGACGTCGGAAGCATCTCGATCTCGCAAAGCGCGTAATCGCCCTTTTCGTCGCGATAGAGGTGAAATTCACGCTTCGCATCCTTGAGCGCTTCCCTCTGTTCCGCGCTGAGCCACTTCTTTGCGCGGACATCCTCCCAGCGGCGCATGACCTCTAAGAGATCCGCCATGCGCGGATGCTTTTCGATCGCCGGCAAGTTGAACTGGATCGTCGCGGGACAATCCCAGGCGGCCGCTTTTGAAGTCCCGAACTCCCACATGTCAAGCTGTGTGCCCACGGATTTTTCCGACGGCTGGAAGATGCCCCACCAGCCGAAGTTGATGCGGGTGAAATCTTCCCGCATGATCGGGGCTTCGTAAAGTGGCCAACGCACGATCATGTCCTTGAAAATTTCCGGCGGAAAGACATCGAACGCGTTTGCACCGCTCAGGTGATGCCATCCGAAATGCCCCTTGGCCGCGCCTTCCATGAAGAGCGGCTTCTTGCCCAGCTTCTTCCAGACGCGGTATTGGGCGTTAGGAACGTGAATGCCCTGCGGAACGTTTACACCCTCCGATCCGTCGCAGTACATGAATTCGAAGCCGCAGTCGTAGATTTTCGCGATCTTCTCCGCGATCTCGTCCTGCAGGTCGCTGTTCTGGTCGATGTAGCAGCTCCGACCACCGAACTCACAGACATCGAGAATGCCGCCGATCTGTCCGCGCTGATGTTCGACAACAGTCGTTTTCAGCGCACCACGCTTGATACCAGTGAACGTGTAGGGACGTTCCGTTGTGAACCCCTCGTAGCCGATGAGTTCACCGCCAAAGGCTAGGATACGGCTCAATTCATTGGTCGGGCAATTCGAGGGATCTTCCTGCACGTAGACATCGCCGTCATCTTTGCCAAGGGGTTTTGCCAGCGTGAAGTGGGTCGTCAGGTTGAGCCGCGGATCCGCGACGGGAGTTACGTAATGCGTCTTGAAACCGATAAAGGTCTGCAAAACGTGTAGTCCGGGTGTAATCCCCGCGGCCTTGATTTTCACGAGCATTTCCTTGAGCGAATCAACGCCGTTTGTGTACTCGTCCAGCAGCTCGTAGTCGGCGACCCCGCCGTAGCCGCCGTCGCCCTGGGCACCCTTGCATAGCGCGGGGTAGTAGATCAACATGTTGCGGAAGCCGCCCTGCTTCGCGTAGGCGATGTGCTTGTCAACCGTGGACGGTCTCACACCCGAACTCCAGTAGATCGACGAAGTGATCTCCTGAGAGCGGCGGCTTTGGACACCACGGGGAAGTCCCAGATCACGCTCAAATGTATCCATGGCATCCATAAACGCGGCTGTCGGAGAGACGATCAACGCTGTCTTCGCTCCGCGGAGCTTTAGATTACGATGGGCTTCGGCGGTCATCAGCCGGAAGCCATGCCTCTGCGCATTTTCGATCCAGGTGTACGGTTCGGCGGCAACGAGCGCGACCGCTGCGGATTCGTCCGAACTGACGTTGAGCCAGTCGCCGAAACACTTTCGGTTCTTGACCGGCAAATCCAGAATTTTCATGACATCAACCGGCGGATAGGTCATTTGGAGATGGTTCGCGCCCTTCGGTCCGAGCGGGAAATCCACGAGTTCGAAAAGGACGTAGTCTGCGGCTTCCGTGATTTTGATCTTCGCCTCGTAGGAGATGAGCTCAAAGCCGATAATCAGGAAATCGCCTTCACGACGCACACGATCCGCGCGATATTCAGTGCGTTTGTTCGCGAAGATGAGCTTCACCTCGTTGTTGAACGGACGATTCTGGACGACCGCAAAGGCCCTGAGATCCTCCTTCAAGTCGAGCAGTTCCTCGCCCGTCGTCTTGAGGGCGAGCGATTTCGCCTTTGCGTCGTCCCCCAGAACGAGGCGGAAGCGTGGGTTTTCAATCGTGACGTCGGCAGAAGCGCCGACAGCGGCAAACGCCGCCGCGACGAGGACGCTGTATAATTTTTTCATAATCAGAGGATTCCGGTTTCGATGTGGAAGGTGACAGACTTGCCCGGGGCGAGATAACGCTGCTGCTTGTGCGCCTGGCAGAAGAGACGCCCCTTGTGCTCGCAGGTCGCCGGGAGGCACATGCCCATCGCATCCTCGTCCTTCGTGCGCGCAATCCAGCGCGTCGCGTAGGGTAGTTCTTTCGGACGGTAGCGGACGAATACGCCGCCGCCCTTGGGATAGACCTGCTTCACAAACGCCCAGCCGTTCTTGTCGGCCTTGTGGAAGTAGCAGTTCACAATCTCCGGCTTGTAGGACTCGCCCTTTGCACCGACGATCGACTGCGCCTTGAAGT
>JBHEKO010000405.1:0-10835 GCA_041859475.1 Candidatus Hydrogenedentales bacterium | reverse complement strand
TCACATGGCGTCCTGGGCGAGGCGCTGTTCCTTGATCTTCATGAGGCGGCTGGTGTTGGAGCGTTCCTGCTCGTCCAGCTTGTTCTTGATGAGGGTGATGGTGGCGGACATGCGGGGGATGAAGGTGTGCTCCAGGGCGTTGACGCGGCGGCGTGTCTTTTCAATCTCGCCGCAGAGCAGGCGCACGGTCTGCTCCAGCTCGGCCATGCGCAGCATCTGGTCGATGAATTCCTTGAGGCCGGAGATGGCCTTGTCGAGCTCGGGGGAGGTGTGCAGCCTGGAGTAGCCGCCGGAAGACTCGCCGTAGCCGACCTCGAGCTTGGGAATGACCACGCTCATGATGCGGTGGGGCTTCACCTCGATGCGCATGTCCTGGCGGGTGTTCTCAAGGGCGTCCTCGGTGATGGTGCGGGACGAGGTGGCCTCGGCGAGGACGAAGTACTTGAGCACCGCGGGAAGGTCGCGGTCCACGGCGCGGCGCGCGGCCTTGTACTCCTTCGCGATGGCGGCGAAGTCCTTCATGAGGCCGTCGAGCTTGTCCTTGAGCAGTTTGTGCCCGCGCCGCGCGACGACAAGCCGCTTGCGCAGCTTGAGCATTTCCATGCGGGTGGGGTTGACTGTCATTGCCATTTCGGTTCACTCCCGGCGGCGCGCCGCCGAATCAAACGGTTTCCTTTTTCGGCATGTACTTGTCGATGTACTCGTCGCGCACGCGCTTGAGCTCGGTGCGCGGCAGCATGGCCAGCAGGTTCCAGCCGATTTCGAGGCTTTCCTCGATGGTGCGGTTCTCATCCTCGCCCTGGCGGATGAACTTGTCCTCGAAGGCGTCGGCGAACTTCACGTAGAGGAGGTCCACCTCGCTGAGGGCGGACTCGCCGAGCACGACGGCCAGCTCCTTGGCGTTCTTGCCGCGGGCGTAGGCCGAGTAAAGCTGGTTCATCACATTGGCGTGATCCTCGCGGGTCTTCTCCGCGCCGATGCCCTTGTCCTTGAGGCGGGACAGGGAGGGCAGCACGTCCACGGGCGGGTAAACGCCCTGGGCGTGGAGGGGGCGGCCCACGATGATCTGCCCCTCGGTGATGTAGCCGGTGAGGTCGGGGATCGGGTGGGTCTTGTCGTCCTCGGGCATGGTGAGCACGGGGATCTGCGTGATGGAGCCCTCCTTGCCCTTGATGCGCCCGGCACGCTCGTAAAGCGTTGAAAGGTCGGTGTAGAGGTAGCCGGGATAGCCGCGGCGTCCGGGGACCTCCTTGCGGGCGGCCGAAATCTCGCGCAGGGCCTCGCAGTAGTTCGTGAGGTCGGTGAGGATGACCAGCACGTGCATGCCCTTCTCGTAGGCAAGATACTCGGCGGCTGTAAGCGCCATGCGAGGAACGGCGATGCGTTCGATGGGAGGGTCATCCGCGAGGTTCATGAAGAGGACAGCGCGTTCGATAGCTCCCGTGCGGCGGAAGTCCGCGATAAAGAACTCGGACTCTTCGAATGTGATGCCCATGGCCGCGAAGATAACGGCAAACTTCTCGCCGCTCTTCAGCGTGGTGGCCTGGCGGGCGATCTGCGCGGCCAAACGGGAATGGGGCAAGCCGGACGCGGAGAAGATCGGCAGCTTTTGACCACGAACGAGCGTGTTGAGCAAGTCGATGGTCGAGACTCCGGTTTGGATGAATTCGTTTGGATAGTCGCGCGCGTAGGGATTCATGGGGCTGCCGTTAATGTTCAGCCACTTCTCGGGGATGATGGCCGGACCATCGTCAATGGGGCGGCCGAAGCCATCGAAGACGCGACCAAGCATATCCGGCGACATTCCGAGCTCGATGCCTTTGCCGAGGAATTTTACGCGCACTTCCTTGGGAGACAGGCCGCTGGTGCCTTCAAACACTTGCACCATGGCATTGTCGCCGTTGACTTCCAACACGCGGCCCCGGCGAACGCTTCCGTCGTCCAGCTTGATATCCGTTAGCTCGCCGTAAGTGACCCCCTCTACTCCTTCGACGAGGATGAGCGGGCCGATGACTTGCCGGACTGTGCGATATTCTCTGGTAACCAATTCTCAACTCCCAATCGATTTTTGATTTTAGATTTTAGATTTTGGATTAAAGATTCAGCCGCCGCAACTTCGGAGGTTTCGCTTCAATGTCTTGATTGAAGCCACTGTCATGGCAAGTATCTCGTTTGTTTCATCTATCAAAGGTTGAAGTTTCTTTCCCGGGACCAACCCCGATTCAACCAAGAGTTCCAACCAGTAGACCGTTTCGTCGGCTTCCTCTTCGACTATGGCCAACTTGGCCGTTATATCCGGGCGGCTTCTCGCACGGCAAGCGGCGCGATAGTTGGCCCCAATCGACGTGCCCGACCGCACTATCTGTCTGCCAATTACTCCGGCCGATCCCGTCTTTTCCAGCGATTCAACTAACGCTATGATCCTGAGAGCAAGTTTCCGAGTACGTTCCTTGAATTGCTCCTCAGTCATATGCCGGTCTTCTTCAATCCAAAATCCAAAATCTAAAATCCAAAATCATCAGACCTTGGGTAATGATGCGATTTCTTCGACGATCTTCGATTCGAGCGCTACAAACTCCGCGAGCTTGTCTTCTGGAATTAGTTTTGCGCGGGCGACGTCGTCCAAAGACTTCAATGCGAGCAGGGCGTTTAGCGCGGCGCCTTCTTTGAGGGCGGCCCGCGCTGCTTTGTAGTAATGCTGAATGAGTTGAAGAATCCGCAATTGCTTCTGCAGCGATGTGTAGCTGTCTCGTTCGTCGAAGGCGTTCTGGTGCAGGAAGTCTTCGCGAATCATCTTGGCCGCCTGCATCAATAGGCGGTCTTCCACCGCAAGCGCGTCGATACCGACGAGACGGACGAGCTCTTCGAGTTCCGCTTCGCGTTGAAGTATGGCCATGGCCTGCTTGCGCACGCTTTCCCAAGACGCATCGACTTTTTCGTTGGCATAGGCGTCTATGGTGTCCTGGTAAAGCGAATAGGATGTGAGCCAGTTGATCGCCGGGAAGTGACGCGCGAAGGCGAGTTTGTCGTCGAGTCCCCAGAACACCTTTACGACGCGCAGCGTTGCCTGAACGACCGGCTCGGAGAGGTCGCCTCCGGGAGGCGAAACGGCCCCGATGAGCGAGAGCGAGCCGGCGCGTTTGCCGGAACCGATGCAGACGACATTGCCGGAACGTTCGTAGAAGCTGGCGATGCGCGAACTGAGATATGCGGGATAACCTTCTTCGCCGGGCATTTCTTCGAGGCGTCCGGAAATTTCGCGCATGGCCTCTGCCCAACGGCTCGTGGAGTCGGCCATGAGGGCTACGGAGTAGCCCATGTCGCGGAAGTACTCGGCAATGGTGATGCCGGTGAATACGCTGGCTTCGCGCGCGGCCACGGGCATGTTGGACGTGTTGGCGATGAGCACGGTGCGTTCCATGAGCGGTTCGCCGGACTCGGGATCCTTGAGGTGCGGAAACTCCATAAGCACGTCGGTCATTTCGTTGCCGCGTTCGCCGCACCCGACATACACGATGATTTGAGCGTTGGACCACTTCGCGAGCTGGTGCTGAACGACGGTCTTTCCACTGCCGAAGGGACCGGGCACGCACGCGGTGCCGCCTTGCGCCAAGGGGAAAAACATGTCGATCACGCGCTGGCCAGTAACAAGAGGCTCGTCCGGCTGCAGCTTGTGGGCCACGGGCCGGGCATGCCGCACAGGCCACCGTTGCACCATGGTAACGGGCCGCGGGCCTGTCGTTGTTTCGATCGATGCGACCTCGGTATCGACATTGCCGGTCGCCGGTGCAATTCTTGCGATGGAGCCGGAAACGCCCAGGGGCACCATGATCTTGTGGACGACAAGCTTGCTCTCGACGACAGTGCCCAGCACGTCGCCCGGAGCTACCTTGTCGCCGACCTTGGCGACGGGCTCGAACTTCCACTGGGCCGCGCGGTCAAGCGCGGGGCGCTCGGCGCCACGCACGATGAAATCGCCGAAGTCCTGCTGCAGCTTATCCAGCGGACGCTGCACACCGTCATAGATGGACTTGATGAGGCCGGGCCCAAGCTCAACACTGAGGGCCTCTCCCGTCCGGAACACGGGTTGTCCCGGCCCGATGCCTTCGGTTTCTTCGTAGACCTGGATCGAAAATTCGTCGCCGCGTATTTCGATGATCTCGCCAAAGAGCCGTGGCTCCCCCACGCGCACCATTTCGTACATACGCGCACTACCGAGTCCCTTGGCGACCACCAACGGCCCGGATACCTTGACGACCACACCTTGCTCGACGTCTGTCGCTACCGTCATTGCCCTTCTTGCTCCAATCGCTCCACAAGCGTTCTCGCTCGGTTTTTCAATCCTTGCCCAAGATGTCCACGCCGATGGACTTTTCTACGGCCTTCTTCATCTCATTGAAGTTGGTGTGCTTGCTGCCCTCGTGCGTGGGAATCACCGTGAGGATGGCCTTGCTTCGCTCGCGAAACATATCCAATGCCTGCGGCGCTTCCTCGGCCATGCTTTCGGTGACGATGACGAGGGCCACTTCGGGGTCGCGCGAAAGCGCGCCCAATTCGTGCAGCAGTGCCGCCCCATCTTTGCAGGCGACGACCTCGAAGCCCACGCCCTTGAACCCAAGTATCAAGTGCTTTTCGCCCAATGCAATTGCTTTAGCCATGACTCACTCGCAATCGCCGGCGGAGCAAAGCGCTGTCGATTCGGCTCAATCGACCGCAGACCGCCAACTTCAGGTTATACACATCCGCTTCCAAGGCGCTGAAATAGGAGAAGACGCGTTCGGGACCGGCTACTTGGTAGCGGCCGCAGCCCGCCAACTCGGCCAGTGCGTTGGAGGAAATCAGGTCGAAGTGCTGGATGCGTTCGGCCTTGGGCATTTCCAGCGCCTGCCTCAACCGCTTCGCGATGTCTATCGGCAAGACGGCAGGCCAATTTTCCACCGGCCCTGCCTGGAGCAGCCGTTGAAGAATTTCCCCGACGCCATCGAGCGGCAGCACGCAGCGCTCGAATTCGGATGGGGCCATTCCTTGCTCGAGGCCGCGCCACAAGGCAAGCATGGCGCGGTCAAGGACATACTCGCGAACACACGCGATGACGAGCTCCACACCGGTTGCATCGGCGAGCGCGAGGAGATGTCGCAGAAACACGCCATCCATGAGCAGGTCGAGTTGAGAATCGAAATCGTCTTCTTGTGCGCGCTTCCACACGGTCTCGACGGATTCCTTGGTCGGCGATTCGACGCGGCCCAAGTCGCCTGCGGCAATCTGCGCGAGTTCTTGCGCGGTCACGGCGCCGGGTGCAAATGGGAAATCGGCGCGGCGGCCGACGGCACGCTTCAGATTCAGGTAGTCCCGCTGCAAAAGGAAGAGGTTGGCGATTTCCGGGCTCGGACAATCGTGGCGAATCGATATAACCTCGTCGTGAAAATACGCATCGATGATCCCGCTCCAATCGTTCCAAGCCGCTCCCGACGTGACGTGGTCGCGCAGGGGCGTATCCTGCAACTGTCGCAACATGTCCTCGATGCGGGTTTGCGAGAGAAGCCCTACAAAGAAGTCATGGGACAGTAGCTTGCCCTCCAGGACGGCTATCCTTCCGCAAGCAAAGCCCCACTCGGCTTGATGTGACGTAATGGCTATCACGGCTTCTGGGCCACGCTATCCATGGAACATCTCCGCTCCAATTTCGGGCGCCAACGCGTATTCCATATCGTTCAGGATTGCGTCTAGCGTTTGGTCAACCTCATAAGCCGTGCCTACAAAGATGAACCCTCCTCGCTCCTGCAATGGATTGTCTTCATCGATAGTCACACGGCTCTCTTTGGGCCGCGACGCATTCCACGAGAGAAGGATGCTCTCGAATACTGCTTTCTCCCTCGGATGCACGCGAATGCGGCCTCCGTCCGAGCCGGTGGTGCGAGTCAATCGGCGCGTCATGACGGACGCATACTTCTCCGCTGGCAGTTCGAGGATTCGCTTTCGTGCCTCCTCGAACACGCGCGCGAGCAGCGCGTTGCGATGTTCAAGTACTTGCTTCGCATGAACGCCCTTTGCTTGGAGCAGACGCCGCGCGGCGCCTTCTTCGGCGGCACGTATGGCTTGCTGCTGCTGTTGCTCCGCCTCACGCCGATAGGCATCGACTTCGTGGGTCGTGCGGTCACGGGCCGCCTGCTCAGCCGCCTTGACGATCTTCTCGGATTCGTGGCGGGCCGTCTCCAGTACGGAAGTCTCTATATTGGTGAAAGTCACGGCGTGAGGTCCTACTGTTGTGCAGGCGCGGCCACTACTTGTGCCCCGGTTTGGAGGTATTCAAGGACATTCACGGGGGCTTCGGGGGTGCCCGCGCTCGTGTTTGTCAACCACATGATGAGCAGGATCGATGCGAGCAGCGCCACCACGGCGTAGGTTTCAACGAGAGCAGGAAACAGCAATGCTTGCCCGGACTTGTCGGGGTGACGTCCCGTGAGGGCGATACCCGCCGCGGAAGCCCGTCCCTGATTGACCGCACTGACATATTGGACAAGGCCCGCGAGAATGCCCACAAAGAGCAAGGCAATCCCGGTGCTCGGGGCGATATGCATATTCCCGCCCATAAGTCCGGTCTGAATGGCCATCATGATGGCGATGATGAACCCATAGAATCCCTGCGTTCCGGGAAGGGCAACCATGATCAGGAGCTTGCCGAAGAGATCGGGTTTTTCGCTCAGGACGCCGGTGGCTTGCTGCGAGGCGATATAAATGCCTTTTGCCGAGCCGCAGCCTCCCAATCCAAAGGCGAAGGCCGCGCCGGCAAGCGCAAGTCCGCGCGACAATTCGATCGACATCTGGTAGTCCATGGTCAACTCCTCCTAGCCGGCTCCGTTTGGCCAGTTTTTGCTTCGCATTTGTATGAACTCAGCCCCGTGTCTTGGGATTCAGCGCCTGCATTTGGTAGGCAGGCGAGTCGAAACCCATCGGCCGGAAAGGCTTGGTTCCACCTGAATAAAAGCGTCCGAACATTTCCACGAGAATAAGCCGCATCGAGTGCACAAAGGCCCCGAGCAGACTGATCGCAAAGTTGAATAGATGACCGAAGACAAGGACCGCGAGAAAGAGGAACGTCCCTACGACAGGAATATCGCGGACAATATCGCCGACCATATTGACGCACATGGCGACGATGCCTGTCGTAAGTCCGAGGGCCAGTAGACGGCAGTAAGACAGGGTATCTCCGATAAAGGCCGCGCAGCCGTAACTACCGAGGATGCCGTAAATACTGACGAGGCCGGTGATAGCGCGTCCGACGATTCCGGTCTCGCCGCGGCCTTGCGTCAATACGAGCCCGGTTGCGGCTCCAAGGAACAGGATGGCCCCAATCTTAGGGACGATGGGCGGCAAAGGGGCCATGAAGGCGGCGATCAACATTACCAGACCGGGCAACGCAATAATCCATAGCAGACCGTCGAATAAGGCCGCGGCTTTATCTCCCTTGAGAAGCGCGCCGTGCATCTTCAAGACGATGCCGAACATCTGATTGAGCACGCCGATGAAGAGCGCGATGACCAACATAACGACCGGCTCTTGGAGGGGATCGAGGACCATTGTCAGTTCTTTCATCTTCAGAATGACGTTGCCTTCACCGAGATATTTCGGGGAGTACAAGTCGCCGAACCAGGAGCCAAGGAGCACGCCGCAGACTGTGGTGAAGATGCCCGCATAGAGCAGAAGCTTCGCGAAATTGTAGAGCGAATCATACGCACGCGCCTTGTAGGCGATGAAGGCTCCCAACGCGGTAAGCATAATTCCATAGCCGACGTCGCCGAAGCAGATCCCGAAGAAGAGCAGAAAGGGAAGGATGATGAACGGAGAGGGATCGAACTCATCGTAGGCGGGAAAGCCGAAGAGATCGATGAGCATCCGGATAGGACGAATCATGGGCGGCAACGTGATGCTTACAGGCACAACGTCACCAGGGGATGGATCCTCGACAATTAACGAGGCTTCGGGGAGCTTCCCCCCCAACACTTGTTCGAGCTTGGGCAAGTCGGCGGATCGGGTGTAGCCGGTCACGACATGGACCCAACGACTGTCGGCGCAGGAGCCGGCCGCGACAGCGCGGCGACGGACACTGTCCCAATAGGCATGAAGCACTTGAAGCGCACGCCGATGTTTGGCCATATTCTCGACGCGCATACGCGTAGCCTCGACATTCTCTTCGCTAGCCGACAAGTCGGCGGTCAGTTCCCGTATGCGGTCGCGCACTTTTCCATGCACGGCTGGGAGGGCGGTTTCTTCGAATCCACACTCCGCAAGATTCCGGCGCACCGTTTCCTCATTGGACACGAGGCACGCCACGACTATGCACGTGCGTCCTTTGCGAACTGGCTGCGGAGGGGCGACGGGGGAGTCTTTGCGGGACGCGGTCCCGAACAAAACGGTTTCCCACACGGCGAGTGTCTTCAGATCATCGTTTGCTTGCAACGCATCCAGCGCGGCCGTCTGAATGGAGCCATAGATCACACGCACACGCTTGGGCCGCGCCAAATCTGCGATTTGAAACGGCAAATCGGCGAAGGGCAACAAGCTTTCGACCTGCGACCGAATCTCTGCTTCTCTGCGTTGTGTACGCTTATAAGCTTCTTCGAGCTCGCATGCCTCTTTGTGGATGGCCTCCAAATCGACCGCATTGATGGCATGGTCCAACTCGGCCGGCTCAATAAGCATCGGCAGCGGAGTTAGGCCCTCAACGAAGCCCTTCTTTTCCGGAACGAATTCATCAAGGAGAGCCAGTATGGCGGCAATCTTGCCCAGTTGCAGGTCGCAGTCTTTGGTGGAGGTCTCGTGTTGCTTGAGGATCGCTTCGTCCGACAAACCGTGGGCGGTGAGCGTATCGACAAGTTCCACCGTGCCAAGACCGTGAAGCAACTTGTTCAGACGGGACGCAGCGCTTCGCGGGCACGCAATCGAGACTTTTTTCATCCGATCGATGGACATCGTCACCCCTCAAGAAATGCGTTGACGATTCGGTCCGCTTGCTTCGGAATGACCACCGTGGCAATTTGGTCCAGGGCAGCCAAGGAATTGGCCTGTTCGGCATCGGCATGGGATAGGTCAGTTGCCAACTGCTGTTCAATGGCAGACCGTAGCGATTCAAGCTTCGCTGCTCCTTCGCCGTCAATCTCGCGACAAAGGCGATCAATGTCCTGGGAAGCGCTTTGGGCAATCCGGTCAGCTTCGAGACGGGCGTTTGCCAGCATGCGGTCGGCCTTTTCTTCCAAGGCAAGCACGCTATCTATTAGTGAAGACACTGATCAATCCCCTTGCGATGGCGGAGAATCCCGCTTCTGGATACCGGGACAGGGCACCGGGAGAAGCAAACTACTCACTATGCGCAGCATGATAATTCTCACACAAACGCTAAAACCGCTTTAAGTCTACTTTCCCGCAGGTTTACTGCGGAGAGTCACAAACCCCACGACAATCATCACAACATAAACGAGGAACAGGCCCGCCACGGCACCCAAGATGCCATGGTACGAGGAACGATCCAGGAAGTACGCGCTTAGGAAGACAATTGCGTATATCCCCATTCGACCTACCGTGCCGCGATAGATAATAGATGGTAAACGAGAAGCCGGTACGTAAGCAAATCGAGTCATGCTTTGAGCCATCAGCCAAAGGGCGACGCCGGCCGCGATAGCCCCGAGGGCCGTGCCTTGGGCAGCCGCTTTGCTGAACAGCGATGCAATAAGCACGGCGACGGCCCCGGCGCTAACTGCGGCGATCGCGAGCATTCTGCTGAATCGTCTGTAGGGTTGCATGCCCCCTCTTAGATTACCGGCATTGGGAATTCTGCACGTGTTGTGCTCCGGCGGAGGGTACCACGGGGGGCGGTCCGTTTCAATGAAAGGCATTCGTCGGATGGTCTGCCCGCGAGCCTACCGTGTTACGGTTTGACGCAGTGATACGTGGCGAAGTTGCCGCTTGGGTTGTCTTTCAGTTTGATCTCGAATCCTGCCCGAATGAGCAGCCCCTCCATGATCCAGTCATACGTGCTGAATTCCTGTCGGACATGCCGGGCCGCTTCTATCCGCATGTTCGGGAAGCTGGAGGAAAATCGCTCGAAACACGATTCGGGCGCCTCCTCTTTCGCCAGCGCGAAGACAACATCGCGCAACACGAACTGCCCCTTGGACTTAAGCACCCTTGCGACATTTCGCAAAGCGACGAGCTTCCACGCATCAGGAAGGTGATGGAGGGCAGCGCCAGATACGACTGCGTCAAAGCTCTCTGCTGGAAACTCCATGGTCAAGAAACCGGCATGTTGCGTTGTAATGCCGGGTAAGTTCAGTGAAGTTACCCGTTGGCGAAGGTAGTCAAGCATGATGGCCGATACATCGATGGCGGTCGTCATGAGACCTGCCCGAGCCGAAGCCCTCGCAAAGCGCCCTGTGCCGCATCCGATCTCCAGCACGGCCGCACCGGTCGGGAGTCCAAGCATGCACAGCATCTCGCTGTTCTCGGAATCGACATCCCTGAAGCCGGCCATGCGCTGGTCATAGGCTTCGACCTCCGCCAAATCGGAATAGTCCGTACCAACCTGCTGCATCTCATTCCACAGATAGTCCGGAGCTTGCATGCCTCGTCTCCAATTTCGACGTATGGTTGTACTTGGAATAGGGACTTTATGCGCATCGTGCGCGAGGTAGACCTTGGCGTGTACAGGCGGGGGGCTCTGCACGGAGGTTCATCCGGTGATTCATCAGTGATCCGTCAGGCGGGACGGCGTGGCAGAGGCCCCCCTATTCTTAACGCGATGGAGCCAGACTGAAGTCACAGGGAATGGGAGTAAGTTCAGT
>JBHEKO010000372.1:0-3454 GCA_041859475.1 Candidatus Hydrogenedentales bacterium | reverse complement strand
TGACCGTGCTGTTGGGGAGTTTCGAAAACAGCTTGGGCACGATGCTCATGTCGGTCAATGCCTTGGCGTGGCAGTGTCCGTGAATGGCAACCCAGGTGAATCCGTCGCCGAATTCGAGCGCGTTGGGTTCCTTTTCGAGCAGGTTATAGAGGAACTGCTCGAAGAGTATGCAACGTTTCGCGACCTTCTCCCAATTGGGGATCTTCAACTCGCGGTAGTCTTGCGCGAACATCGAATAGCATGACGGTTCGACGAAGATGATGGGCTCCGTGCCGTCCTTCAGTAACTCCACGTTGTGCAGCCCGAACGCGCGGGCCGTGTCGAGGCATCCGACGCTGAACGCGGGACGTCCGCAGCATTTGCGGCCTTCGGCCAAGGCGACTTCGAATCCCGCTGCTTCGAGCACGGCAACCACGGACTGCCCGACGTTGGGTTCGTAGAAGCGGACGAAGGTGTCGTCCCACAGAATCACTTTGCCGCGTGTGCCCTTCTTTGGCGTGGGGCGGTGCTTGAACCAGCGGTCGAAGCGTTCCAGCGCAAAGGGAGGCAGCGGGCGTTTCGCGGTCATGCCGAGGACGCGTTCGATTTGCTTGCGCACCCATTTGTTCGCGATAACGGCGTTGGCAATACGCGGCGCGATGGTCCCGAGCGCGCCGAGGATATCGACGCGGCTGATCATGCGTTCGCGCAACGACACGCCTTCAAGCTGATGACGCGCATGCACCAACTCGGATTTCAGCAGCGTCATGTTCACGTTGGAGGGACATTCGGACGTGCACGCCTTGCATGCGAGGCAATTGCTCAAGGCCTCTTCGAGATAACGCGATGTCAGGGCGTTCGCCGTGCCGTCCAAGCGTCCCTGCAGCACGGTCCGAATCACGTTGGCGCGGCCTCGGGTCGACATGATCTCTTCGCCGGTGGCCGCAAACGTCGGGCACATGGTCGGCGGGTCCTTGCGGCAACCGCCGCATCCGTTGCATTGTTCGAGGTTGCCGATGAAGCCCTCGTCTTTCGCTGCGAATGCGAGCACGGGTTCGAAAGGCAGGGAGATGTTGCGCGAAGGCCCATGCCGGAAATTCTCGTCAAGCTTGTAGTGATGCCCGTCCGCAACGATCTTTCCCGGGTTGAACCGGTTCTTCGGATCGAAGACCGTCTTGATCGCCAGCATGGCATCGAGCAGTTCGGGGCCAAGCTGTTCCGGAAGATGTTCCGTGTGCGCGATGCCCACGCCATGCTCCGCGCAGAGCGATCCCTTGAATTGCAGGACGAGCGCGGCGACTTCGTCGGCGAGTTCGCGATACTTCGCGATGCCGTCCGCCGTGTGCAGATCGAGAACCGGCCGCACGTGCATTAAGCCCGACGCCGCGTGTCCGTAGTACGACCCACTCAACCCCAACCGCGCGAGCAGCGCCGTCAGCGAATTGATGTAGTCGGGGAGTTGTTGGGGCAACACGGCGATGTCTTCGATACCGGGGACGGGTTTCGCCGGGCCTTTGCAGCCGGTTAGCAGGGATAGGCCGGATTTGCGCATGGCCCAGATGCGTTCTTGCTGGCGCGGGTCCGTAAGGATGACATGGCGTAACCCAAGATTGCGCTTCTCCAACGCAGCCAGCCGTTCTTCGATGTCGTCGAAGAACTCGACAATCAAGATCGATTTGCACGGCTTGTCGTCGAGGTCGAGCAATGCGCGCGCCTCAAGAAACGCGAGTTGGCCTCGTGTCTGGTCGAAGAGCAGGTCGTCGATGTGCTCGACGGCCGCCGGTTCGAGGTCGAGAATATCCACGGTCGCTTGCATGGCTTCGGGAATCGACGCGAAGCAGAACATGCAAAGCCCGCGGCGCTTAGGCAACGGCACAAGGTTCAACTCCGCGGACATGATGCACGCGAGCGTACCCTCGCTTCCGCAGACGATCTTTCCCAGGTCGGACGGCGCGCGCAGGTAGCGATCCATGCCGTAGCCGGGCCAACGCTTCTGCAAGCCTGCATGAAAGCGTGCGCGCACGGCGTCGGCCTTGGGCGCAACGATCGCATCGACTTGGCGCTGCAGCTCCGCGAGCGAATCGTGGCCGTTGCCCACGGTCGCGATGCGGCCATCGGCCAGAACAATCTCGATGGACCGCACGTGCTCGTCCGTCGTTCCATACTTGGGGACGTGCGCGCCGGACGAATTGTTCGCGATCATGCCGCCCAGGGTCGCGCGCGAACTCGTGGCGACATCCGGTCCAAACCAGAATCCGTGGGGACGGAGATACGCATTAAGTTGATCGAGCACGACCCCAGCGCCCACGCGCACCGTATGCGTTTCCGCGTCGAAGTGCGTGATGCCCCGATTGTACCGGGAGAAATCGATGACCATGCCGTCGCCCACGGCGCCCCCGGCCAAGCCCGTGCCTGCGCCCCGGGGCGTGACTGCCATGCCTGCGTCTTCGGCCGCTTGGATAGCCGCGGCCGCCTCCTGGGCCGTGCGCGGAAACGCAACCGCTTGCGGCAGAATCTCATAGAGCGACGCGTCGGTCGCGTACAGTTGACGCGTGAGGTCGTCGGTGCGGATCTCGCACGCGACATGCTGGAACGTCCGGGGTTGGCTAATCGTAGTCATGAGAGGTACTGCTCGAATCCATCATGGTTGTGTGACTGAAACAACGGGTCACCCACGGAAATTCTAGCCGATTTCGGGCAAGGAGTCACGGAAGCGTGAATGCGCGCCTACCAACCGTGCTATCTGAATGCGAAAAATCCGCGCTATTGGCTGCCGATGCCCTTGGTGCGCGTCTTGACGCGGAACAGGCCGGTGCTTGCGGTGATGAACAGGTACTGACGGTCCTTGCCGCCGAAGCAGACGTTGGCGGTCCATGGAGCATCGACGGGAATGTGGGCGATTTGTTTGCCGGAAGGGTCAAACACGATAACGCCCTCACCGGTGAGGTAGACGTTGCCTTCGTTGTCGATGGTCATGCCGTCGGAGCCGAGTTCGCAGAAGAGCTTCTTGCCTGCCAGGGAGCCGTCGGGTTGGATGGTATATGAATAGGTCTTCTTGTCGCCGATGTCGGCAATGTAGAGCGTCTTTCCATCGGGCGTGCCGATGAGGCCATTGGGTTGCTTGAGGTCGTCGACGACGCGGGTGATCATCTTGGTCTTCGGGTCGACGCGGTAAACGCCTTCGCAGTCTTGCTCGGAAGGACCGCGCTGCCAATAGTCGCGCTTGTAGAACGGATCGCTGAAGTAGATCGCGCCGCCGGGGGCAATCCAAAGATCGTTGGGCGCGTTGAGCAGCTTGCCGTTGTACTTCTCGAAGATGATGTTCGACTTGTCTTTGAGGTCGATCCGCCAGAGTTGGTTCTTGTCGTCGGCGCACGCCCAGAGAAATCCTTCATGGTCGAAGCAAAGCCCGTTCGAGCGGCCGCAGGGTTCCATGAATGTTGAAAGCTTGTCGTCAACGCCCCAGACGTGAATG
>JBHEKO010000059.1:0-7644 GCA_041859475.1 Candidatus Hydrogenedentales bacterium | reverse complement strand
GCCGATGAGCCGTGCGCCGATTGCGACCCGGACGCGACGCAGGCAAGCGGGGCCATTTATTGCATCTGCATGCCGCCGGAGAGTGCGTGGAACGGTGGGCTTATCGTCTTCGCGCATGGCTATATGGTCACCAGCGATCCGATTGGCATTCCCGAGGATCAACTCTCCTTCGATGATGCGTGCCTGCCCAGCATCATTACCGGCCTTGGATACGCATTCGCCGTCACCAGCTACAGCGTCAACGGCCTGGCGGTAAAGCAGGGCGTTGCCGATGTCGTCGATCTGGTCAGTATATTCACCACTACCTACGGTGCGCCAAGCCCTGTCTACATCTTCGGGGCATCCGAGGGCGGGCTTGTCACCACGCTTGCCGTGGAGGACCATCCCGACGTGTTCGACGGCGGCCTGTGTGGGTGCGGCCCCATCGGCGATTTCAATGTGCAAACACAATGGTTCGGGGATTTTCGCGTCGCCTTTGACTACTATTTTCCCGGAATCCTGCCCGGGAGCATCGAGAGCATCCCTACGTGGCTCCTCGATTCCTGGGGCGACTACTACGCGAACACGATTCGTCCTGCGCTGTTCAGCGCGGACAACGCGCGCAAGCTGCGGCAATTGGCTTCCGTCGCGCATACGCCTTTCGATATACACAACTATAGCGCGTCGCTTGAGAATTCGTTGCGCCGTATCCTCTGGTACAACGTCTTCTCGACCAACGACTCGAACGAGAAACTCGGCGGCCCGCCGTTCAACAACAGGGGCCGGCTCTACGCGGGCGTTCCCGGAACCCTGCGCCTCAACCGCGACATCGCGCGCTACGACGGCAACCAAGATGCGCAAGACGAGATCGACGCGTATTACCAAACGTCCGGACACCTCGAACGGCCCCTGGTTTCCATTCACACCTTATGGGACCCGGTGGTCCCCTACCGGCACATGCCGCTGTACCGTGCGAAGACCATTCGCTCGGGAAGCGCCGCGCAATACATCCACATTCCCATTGCGCGATACGACCACTGCCAGTTCGAAGAGAACGAAGTGCTGCTGGCCTTCGCGCTACTCGTGTTGCGCGTCGAAGGACCGGACGCCGTGATTTCTCTGGCGATGGACAGTAAACTCTCTTCGCCCCAGGAGAAAGCGGGATTCCGCGCCATGGCCAAGCAGTATGGTCTGCCGCTCGGACCCGCGCCGAAGGCTGTCCCGACGCCGAAAAGATAACCGCAAGGGAATGAACAGCACCATGACCCTCCCCGAAACTGCTGCGTCCGCGAAACCGTTGCGCCTCATCATGGTCCTTCCCGTCATCGTACCGTGGGCCATCGTGTTAGGCATCGCAGTCGCGGGAATCGATTTCGGCGAACACTTCGACGAGCACTACATGATCGAAAGCGTCGAGCGCACGATTCAGCGAGAAGTCCTCTTGCCCGGTTTCTACAACTATCCGTCCATGCTCTATTCGATGTGCATGGCAGCGTTGCTGCCTGACGCCGCGGCCACGCTCGCGCGGAACCCCGGCCTTGGCCGCGACCGCATCGACGCGTTGAAACCCATCGCGCTGGAGAAGATTCACACGAAGGGTTACACGTTGCGGGCCCGCGTGGTCAGTGCGTTTGTGTCGTCGTTGTCCGTGGTGTGGGTGTACCTGCTGGTGTTGCTGTGGCGGAGGAAATGGGGCGAGGCCCTGCTCGCGGCGGCGCTGATGGCGGCGTCGTGGGAAGTGGGCTATCACCTGCGCTACATCGCCGTCGATGCCGTCATGATGCAGTTCGGCGCGCTCGTCATGTTGCTTGTCATTGCGGCGCTGCACTACCCCGCGCACCGGTGGTTGTTGTGGGCCGCCGCCGTGGCGGCGGGGTTCGCGACCGCCACGAAGTATCCCGGCGGACTTCTTGTGCTGCCCGTGCTGGCCGCGGAAGCGATGACGTGGATGGGCGCGGGCCATTGGGTCCATCGTGCGACGCGGCTCGTGTTGCTCGGCGCAACTTTTGTTGTCGCGTATCTACTCGTCACCCCCGGCACGCTGCTGGAGCCGATCAAGTTCATCGGCAACGTGTCGTACGAGTTCAAGCATTACCGCAACGGGCATTTCGGCCACACGGTGCCGCGCGGGCCCGAGCACCTCGCGAAGATTCTGCGCTACGACGCGCTCGACATGCTCTCGCCGTACAAGGCCGTGGCGGCGGCGTTCTTCGCGCTTGCGCTGTTCGGGGCGGCGAGCGCGTTGCGGCGATCGACGAAGATCGCCGCGCTTTACCTCGCATTGCCGCTGTTGTACACGCTGTATTTCGCGATGCAGCGCGTCATGTTCGTCCGCAACCTCACGCTGGCCGCGCCCTTCCTCGCCGTGTGCGCGGCGATAGGCGCCGGCGCGTTGTGGTCGGCGTGGAACAACAAGGCTTGGCGCAGCGCGCTCGCGCTCGCGTGCGCCGCCGCCGTGATCGCCAGCGTCGTGTGGCAGGCGCAGGCCGTCGCTACGATCCGTGACTGCAACACCGGCCGCTTCCTGCAGGAGTCGCTTGCGTACATCGACGCCCATCCCCACGAACAGATTTTCGCGCCCGCGATCACGCGCGAACGTCTGGCCACGGTGCGCGCGAATCTTCCGTCCAACCTCACCGGCGATCCAAAGGCCGCAACGCAGGCACTGTTCATCTGGACCGATGGATTCCCCGATGGATGGCAGACCTTTCCCGCCAACATCCCCGGCGATATCATCGCGTGGTACGGGCCGCGCGCAACGAATTTCCCTTATGCCACCGCGTGGCCGGAAGAGATGATCGTCGTGACGGGGATCGAGTGGGCGCGGACGAACGGTGTACGTGGGGTTGCGTAGGGTTATAGAATGAGTCGCTGGAGCGAACTTCTGGAATCTACTCGGAACTTGGCTTATACGCCAGAGTACTCTACTGACTCTCGCAACTTATATTAGGCCCTCTTTGCGGGCATAGGCTTCCAGCTTATCCGCCAGAACGTCCGGATCTTCGTAGTAAAGGTGGTCAAGTTGATCTAGGCGCTTGTATAGAGATTCCGAGTCTGCCTGTAACAAGATGCGGCGCCTTTTAGCTGTATCCACTGGCACAGGCGAAGATTGAAAAACAGATTCTTTTGCGCGTTTGAGGAGTGCGAGCGTGTGGGTTGCCCCCATCGCCAAAAGGCCTTCCACAGTTTCACAGTAGTAAGAACCAGAACTGTTGAAGAAGTACTGATCGAAGCCGCCGTTGCGCACCTCCACGTCAAGAAAGACAACTGCGACGTACCGTTTCTCTACCGGCGACAGTACGTTGAGTCCCTCTTCGGTCTCCCCCATGTGACGGACTAGTTCGCGCCACAACCTCCTCTGTGGGTCGGTGCGGTCAAGCTCCAATTCACTTGCGTGGTATCGCTTGGCTGCCTCGATGGATTCCCGAGTCCCCTCCGCGCATGGCGTGCATATGCCTCCATTCCTGGCCGCAGTCGCGAGCAGAATGAGCGCCCCACACTTTGAACAAGCAATTCTCTCTGTCATTAGCCTCCCCCCCACTGACGCCAGGAGAATGAGGGTCTACTTGGTGATTCAACCAAAGACCGACGGCGAAACATGAAAGCGCTTCGCGAGCGCTCGGATCTGCCGGACATTCAGGTCCCGTTTCCCATTTAGGATCTCCGAAACCACGCCTTGCGACCCGACCTCGGGCAAATCCGATTGCATCAGACCGTGCTCATCCATGAAATGGGCGAGCATTTCCGCGCCGGAGCTTTCTGGCAGTACGCGATGTTGTTCTTCATACGCGTGGATCAGCGTGCCAAGCGTATCGAGCAACCAATACAGGGGATGACGCTCGTTTGTGCCGACTTCGTCGAGAAGTCCATTGAGCTGCTTCACCGCCTTGTCGTACTGCCGCTCGTTGCGAATGGTCAGCAGTGGACTCAACGGAGCCCAATGACGCTGGAGGTCGTTAAGGGCCGTGTTCATTGTTTCCAGCTTCCTCGGTCGTAGTCCTTGTGCGTGAGCACATGGCGAATTCAGTCAGTGCTCTCGCGCGACGGCTTCGCGCTCAATCCACTCCAACTCCACGGTAGGCACGGCGCCCGCGACGACTTCCGTGTACGAGGCGGGATGCACGGACTTGATTCTTGTCTGGAAGAACCTCCCGTCGCCGCCTTTCACCCAGAACGCCAATCCCTCCGCTTCTTTTGTGAGTGGCGCAATCGCTGCGATGGATTCCGCGTCCTTGGCGGGAGGGTCTAGCTCGACGAGATCCTCCCAAGACTTGTGGCCGACGGGGAAGATGTAACCAGGACAATCGTCGTTTCCCATTAGCGCCCCCTGGGAGCAATCGTCGCTGTCGTAGTAATAGACCAGATCGACTGCCTCGGATTTGATCGGCGGCTTCACATCGCCTGTCGCAAACGAGTAGAGGCCGATATAGCCTCCGGCATCCCAAGCGTGCGGACACCGCAACGTCGCGGTCTTTACCGCATTTACGGACATGCATCCGACGGACAGAAGTGCCGCCGCCATTGAAAATGCGAATCGCGATAGTCTCATCGTCTCACATCCTTCTCAGTGCACGGTCACTTTCGTCGTTATGTTCGTATCCGGCAGCGCCTGGAACAGCAGCACGACAGGTGGGAATGCCAAGCACAACGCAATTGTGAGCAAGCACGTCAGCGTATCGAAAAGAGGATGCCAAATCGTTCTGCTTTTGAGATGGGACGGATACGGTTTCTTGGAGAATAGGGGAGCCTTTCGACGAGCGGCCACAATCTCGGTGATGGATGAGAAGGGGATAAGGGCGGACTCCATCGATCTCGGTTCCGGCGATGCTCGCAAGTTCCACAAGTAGAGCAGTACACAGAGAATACCGAAGGGTATGGACAGAATCACGTAGTACTCTCGCCTGTCCAACCCGAGGGCGCCGAGCGCGAAAACCGCGAGGGCGCATACCGCGATAAGCTGACGCACGGACCAGCGGCGCTTCTTGCTGTGTTCAAAGGTAAGTTCGGGTTCGCCGTTTGATTCCAACAGAAGCAAGACCCGATGGAGGAAATCCCATTGTTCCTTTGTGGCGACTATCTTGTGGTCTTCGAAGTCGTCGTAGAAGAACCAGAGCCAGACTGCCAGCTTCTGTACCGTGACATCGTCAGTGGCCGTTCGAATATCCTCAAGGGCCTCATCGAACTCGAAAGCAGCAATTCTCTCATCGAGATACGACCTGATGGCCTCCGCCATCTTCTTTCGTGCCAAATGGTCGATCATGTCGCTTTCCCAACGTTGCGATTCACAATCACGATTCGCGAGTCTTCACGTCGTCGCTGTTCTGCGCTGTTGCCGCGTGACGATGCTCCATGCAGCCAGGAGCGCGATGGCGTTCACGGGCGCCTGGAAGCAAAGCAGCACCAGAATATTTCCGGTGCTGGTGACATAGCCTTGAGTGATGTAATGAAGCGGAACCCAAACTACGGGGTTCCACAGCAGGGAGGCGATGAACACGCCCGCGAATTCCATCGAACCGTGCGGTACAAACCGCCCATGCGAGAGTCTACCGACGCACAATATCCACGCAACGAACAAACCTATTGAAAGTACTACGGCAACCGGGACTTGCGTCGCAATCTGATTGTGCGCGCCGACGACATGGTACGCGATGAATCCGATGACAATGCTCGCGATGGTCGTGTTGGTGAGTACAAAGCTGTGTAGGGCGACTTGCGCAATCCTCATAGTGCCTCCGTATTTCCCCGCGCACCGGTTCGCCAATCCCCGCGCCTCGTCAACGAAATGGTTTGCGTGTTTTGGATTGACCGTATTTACCTATGACTCTGAGCGGCCTCTAGATTGCCCAAGTGACAACGGGAGTGCAAATTTCCGCGGACGGGGATAGCAGGAACGACGAAAGGGGATTGGGGGATGCGAGGAGATGAAGTGCGTTGTGTATCTCCTCAACTTCTTGAACCCTTGGTGGTGAAATTGCCGAGAACTTCACCACCAAGGACACCAAGATGAGTATTTCAAATAAACCGCACTCAACGCACGCGTTACAACGAGTACTGCGGAATTTTCATCAGTTCCCCGTTCTTCATGGCGGATTGGTGTGCAACGATGCCCGCGACCGTCATGTTCAGCACCCACGCGATATTCACAAGCGGTGTGCGCGATTGCAGGATGGACGTGACGAATTCGTTGCACAGATAACCGTGCGAGCCGCCGTGGCCACCGGCATCCACCGTAGGGGGCAGGGGCGGTTTGGCAAGGTTCAGCGCGGCAATGTTCTCAAGACCGTCATAGCCCATGCCGGTCATGGAGCCTTTCTCGCCACGCACGCGGCCCATTTCGCCGCCGTGGCCGGGCGTGTCCCAACTCACCGCCATGCGCGCCATGCCGCCTTCGCTGGTGCGGAACAGGGCGATCTCCGTTCCGTACGGATTGGCGTAGGGATTGTTCGCGGGTTGGAGATGGGAAATCGCGCTGGGGATTCCCATGCACGACACTTCCGTGAAACTGCCGCCGGTGACGGCGACGTAGTAAGCATTCGAATGCGTCGGATAGTACTGCGGCGGCAGACCGATGCGCCATCCTTTGTAGGAGTCGATGGGCACGTCCATGTAGTGGTAATACTCGCCTTCGGAATACACCATCTTGCCGAAGCCGCCCGCGTTGAAGATTTCGCGCATGGCGTAGCATTCGTCGTGAAACGACGACGTCTCGAACATCATGTAGTTGAGCCCCGATTTCTTGACCGCCGCGTACAGCCTGTCGGCGTCTTCGAGCGAGCCGAACACGGCAGGCACCGCCGACGCCACGTGTTTCCCGTGTCCCAATACGTCGATGCAGTTCTGGCAATGGCTGGGCGCATCCGTCGCCACGAACACCGCCTCGATGGCGTCGTCTTTGACCAATTCCTCCAAGGAGGGATAGGTCTTGGTGCACTTGCAGACCTGAGCCAATTCCTGGCATCGCTCGGGGATCAGGTCGCTCACCGCGACGACTTCGACGTTCGGATGATTCTGAAGACCGAAGGCCGCGCCGAACTTGCACACGCCGTATCCCACGATACCCAAGCGGATCTTCCGGTCGGAGACGGGCTCCCACGCTTTGGTCTTGTCGGTATTGGTCTTCGTATCATCGAAGCCCTGAATCGGCTTCTCTTGTGCGGAGGCCACGCTCCCGATAGCAAACGCTCCCGCACCCAATGCCGCCCCTTTGAAGAACGAACGTCTCGACACCGGCTTCATCATGACCGAATCTCCCTGTTGCTGCGCCGTGCTTTGCGGCGCGCCCCCGCCATTTCGTGCGCGGCAGCCGCCGCCTCCCAAATGCTCTCGTCCAGCAGAGTACATCTCCGCGCGCCGCATTCTCCACTCGGCGCGGGTGATTCCTGATGGGATGCGCAGACCACCGGTGCGCCGCATTTGTGTTCTCGGAAGGGAGCCGGTATCTTCAAGGCGCTGGCCGGATTGTCGCGCTCCCGCATTTGGGGATGGGAGTATGCTCCCTTTGCGTCTCTACTCGCACGGGCCCGACTCTGTCCAGCGCAACGGTGCGGCAGTTGGGAGGCACAAGGAAGCAGTCATGGAAGAAGTACCTGTCAAGAATCCGCGCAACGGAGAAGTGCTTTATACGCTCCGCGAGTACAGCGACGAAGAGGTCGCCGGTATCTACGG
>JBHEKO010000293.1:0-5964 GCA_041859475.1 Candidatus Hydrogenedentales bacterium | reverse complement strand
TCGCGCTTGCAGGCGCAGGGACAGAAAGTCATCGCCTACATCAATTGGCTGGAGTCGCGCCACCCTGAATGGTACGTGGTTCCTTTGGGGGGAAAGGCGGAGACCGAGTTTCCCCTTGCCTCATGGGCAGATCCCAACAATCCGGATTGGCGCGTGCAACAAGTGCCCGGTGGCAAATGGCGCTTCGCGTGTATAAATTCACCGCGGCGCGCGCAGGTCGTGGCGGTGGCGCGGGAAATCGTCGAGCGTTACCGCCCCGACGGCTTTCACTTGGACATGTTCTTCAACAGTGGCGTCTGCGTTTGCGACTACTGTCGCCCGGCGCTCGAACAAATCTGCGGTACGAAAGAGATTACGCATGAAGCAATCGCTGCGCACTGGCGCGAATTCATCGATTGGCGTAGCGAATGCAGTGCATCGCTTATCGGAGAAGTCTCCGCGGTATTGCGCGAGCACGGCGTTTTCGCCGCTCACAACGGACAGAATCCGCTCTGGCTTTCGCCCATCTATGGCTTCGACGCAAACTGGCTTCCTCACCTGGACCTGTACGTCTCGGAGATCTTCTATAACCTTCATGCGTCGGATCTGACGATGCGGTGGCACCGAGCCATAGGGAAGCCGTCTTGCGAATTGCTGACGTCAACCTCGCCGGACCACGCACACTTGTCCGTGCCGCTGACGGCATGGCAGGTCAGCGCGGCGAGCGCGAAGGCCAACGGCTGCAACGTGCTGGGTCCGTGCTGCGTGGGCGCTTATCCCGACACCACCAGCTCCAAGCGACTGCTTGAGACGGTCCGGCAAGGTCTTGACCTCTTCATGGAAGACGCAGATCTGCATGCGGATTCCGAACCGGCGGCCAAAGTGGCGCTGGTGTTTTCCTGGGCGACGCGCAAGTATTTCCGCGAGGGCCGAATGGATTGGTCCCAGGAACTCGATGGTTGGTCGCGCGTTCTCATAGAAGAACACCTTCCTTTTGAACTGGTGGTGGCCGAGAACGTGGCCTCTGCCGCGGATTTGGCACAATACGATCTGGTCATTCTTCCAAGCATTGCTTTCGTGAGCGAGCCGTTCTGCGCGGCGGTGGCTGCGTACGCGCGTGCCGGCGGACATTTGTTGGCCACCGGTGAGACTTCGCTCGGGGATGAGCGCGGTTTTCCGCGTGCCGATTTTGCCTTGGGTGACCTTTTCGGCATCGTGCGCAAAGGGGCCGTTGAAGGCTCCTTCGCTATGGATGGAGCGACCGAGCTTGAACCCGCGTCGGGTGTGTTTCAGCAGATTGTCGCATCAGGCGAAGTCTTGGCGCGCCGTGTCGCCACGGACCCCGCCGGGTCGGTTGCGGGATACATGGACCCGTTCCCCATGGGCCCGACGGAATGGCCCTTGGCTGTGGTGCAGGCGGCAGGCGACGGGCAAGTCGCGTATGTCGCTTTTGGCTTGGGGCGGTACTACGCCAATCACGGTTTGGTCCATGCGCGCGACCGAATGGCGCAATACATTGATCGACTTCTGCCGGAACGGCAAGTGCTGGTGAAGGCCCCAAGGAGTCTCGAAGTCACCGTGTGGCATCAGAAGACGCCCGAACGGACTATCATTCACCTCGCCAATCGAACGCCGCTTGCCCATGACATGCCGCGTATGCACGAGATTCCCGCGGTGAACGATGTCGTAATCGAGTTTGAGAGTCCTTATCCGTCACCTCGGATAACGTGCCGGCGAGCGTCCATAACCACAGAGTTTTCGGAAGAAAAGGTGCGGGTACGAATCTCCAAACTTGAGGCGTATGCGGCGATCGTGATTGATCCAACCTAGATTAAGAGATCCGACGTGCTTTCCTCACCGCACAAGGAAATGAGATGAATGCATTGTGCGCTCTACTGCTGATTCTTCCAGCAATGGGTTCTTCCAGCCCGAGCCGCGAGGGGATAGCTGCGAGCCCAAGCGGTCACTACGTGGAGTATAAAGGCCGTGCGCTGATGCTCGTGGGCGACAGTGGGACTCACTGCGTCATGCAGAACGCAAACCTCGACTATCGGTCTTGGATAGACGACTGTGCAACGCGCGGCATCTCCATGGTGCATGTCTGGTCATTCGTTCCGCCCAGGCAGAAGCAGGACGGCAGTAAGATTGAGGAGCGATGGGGGTACGTCTATCCCGGCTTGATGCCGTGGGCGCGGAAGACCTCCGGACTTCCAGCAACTGACCAGTTTCCGCAATGGGACTTGCGTGCGTTTGATGATGGCGCGGACGGCGAGTTCACACACTATTGGCCAAGATTGCGCGACCTTTGCCGATATGCGCGGAGCAAGAAGCTTCTGGTGGGAATCACTGTCTTCTCCGGCTGGGCCAAGCACCAGCAAGATTGGGCTTTCCACCCCTTGAATGAGTGCAACGGCGGACATCTTGAGGACGTTTCGGAAGCACTGGTGATCGAGTCTCCGGGAACGCAAGTTCTGGAATCGCCGTTCTCCGACTCGTGGTCCAACTCCCGCAAGACTCAATGGATATGGGAACGGTTGGCGGATGAGTACATTCGCCAATTGAATCCACTGGGGAACGTCTTCTTTGTCTACTTGGACGAGCATTCGTATAGCGAAGGCAATATGGGCGACCATTTCTGCCGTTTCTTCAAACAACGCGGAGCCGTCTGGATGGACTGGACGCAACGGAGACAAGAAGTGGATTTCGTCTACTGCGACACTTCTCCGCGCGAAGACAAGAACGAACTCGCCGTCTCGGGATTTCTCGCGCAGCCGGCCCGGCCCTACTTTCTCTTGGAAGGTGGACCATACCGGGGCGATGCCGTGCGCACGAGTATGTGGAGTTTCGCGATGGGGGGAGGCCACTACACGTTTCACGCAGATGAGGGACAGGAAACCCCTCGAACCGGGATCGTGGGATACGATCCGAATGTGCCGGGAGGAGACAGGGGCATGGTCAACAGGGATTGGCTGGGTCATCTCAGCCACTTCTTTAATGAGTGTGTCCAGAACTTAGACCAGTTGATTCCGTGCAATGAATTGACCGGCCCGGATGCGTACTGCTTGGCCTGCCCGGGCGTCGAATATGTCGCTTACTCAAAGCAGGGTGCCTCAAAATCCTTCCACTTGGATTTGCGCCTTGCCCCGCCGGGAAAACTTCTGGGCCGGTTCTATGACCCCAGGCGCGGCGTGTTTGGGGAGACGTTTCACGTCAGTGGAGGCGCGTTGGAAACTTTTGTGAAGCCCAATTCCGAGGACTGGGTTCTTCACCTTGATGCAGAGCCGGTGAATGCACCGGTGAATGTGCCTCCTGCCTCGATGCAGCGATGAGAAAGGGGAGGCGGTAGGCTACATTGTCCAACTTGAGCCACAGTCTGCGTTCCTGATTCGGCGCGCGGCATGGTTCACTTGCGAGCGCAATCGCGTGCTTCTTGTTACGCCAAGGCTGTGATAGACTGTCGCGCATTGACACGGCAAGGTGTCCTGGACAGCACGCGCACTACGCGGGCACGAACATGGGAGAATGCTCACGTGAATCGGATATATCGTCTTTTGGTTATTGCCGTATTCGCGGGCTTCGTGGGCGTGGCGTTTGCCTCACCGCTCACGGACTACGTAAATCGCGAAGACGCTACCTATGCGTACAACGTCACGAACAAGCAGCCGTTGGCGAAGAACACGGCCTTTATCATTGAGATGAAGTCGCAGACGTGGCAAGGCCTTGAATGGAAGCATTGGCTCACGGTGATCAAGCCGGAGACCGTTACTCATCCCGGCAAATCCCTGCTGCTCATTACAGGCGGTAACAACGGGAGCGCGTCTCCCAACCTGAAGTCGGACGAGGCGCGCATCGTCAACCAGTTGGCCTCGACTACGGGCACGGTGGTCGCCATGCTGGAACAGGTCCCGAATCAGCCCCTGTTCGATGGAAAGGAAGAGGACGGGATCATCGCGCTCACGTTCGACAAATTCTTGAAAGGCGAGGGCGACGACTGGCCGCTGCTCCTACCAATGGTGAAGAGCGCGGTGCGCGCGATGGATACAATCCAGGCCGTTGGCAAGCAAGACATGGGCGCGAACATCGACGGATTCGTCGTGCTGGGCGGATCGAAGCGCGGTTGGACGACGTGGCTGTCTGCCGTCGCGGACAAACGCGTCGTCGGCATCGCGCCGGCGGTTATCGACATGTTGAACATGGTCCCGCAGGCGAAGAACCAACTCGCGAGTTACGGGACCTTCAGCGATCAAATCGCAGACTACACCCAGAACAACATCCAGGCCCGCATGAATTCGCCCGAAGGCGAACGGTTGAGGGCTGTTGTCGATCCGTTCTCGTACCGCGACGCACTGACCTTGCCGAAGCTGATCGTGTTGGGCACAAACGATCCTTATTGGAATGTGGATTCGTCAAGCACCTACTTCCCTGACCTGAAGGGCGACAAGTATCTCTATTACTGCGCGAATACCGGCCATGATGTGAACCTCGGCGGCGTGGCGGCCATCACGGCCTTCTATGAGTCCATCGTCCACGGAACCAAGCTCCCGGAGACAACGTGGCAACGCAACGCCGAAGGCGCGCTTGAAGTGAAGTGGTCGGACCCGTCGGGGCGCGCACGACTGTGGAAGGCGACTGCGCCATCCCGTGACTTCCGAAAGGCCGAGTGGTCTGCCGAAGATCTCCCAGGTCAAGGCAGTGCGACGGTCACCCTTCCCACTCCCGAACAGGGTTGGCTCGCGTACTACGTCGAAGTCGTATTCAACAATCCCAACGGCGGCACCGCCGGACAGTGCACGACGATGACGGTTGTGCCGGATACGTATCCATTTCCCGACGCCGTAGCCAAAGCGGAAGCCGCATCCACTCCTGGGAAATCGTAGGATATTCATGCCCCCTGTGTGCGGCACCGGCCGTGGTGCGCGCAGAAGTCATGGAGTTCCTTCAGGTCCTCTAGTTCCTGTCGGTCCTTTATCCTCCAGCCACCCTATTCGAAGTGCTCCAGCAACCAGCGGCAATTGATCACCTTCCCCACGAGATCCAGTGGAACGTAGAAATATTGATTAGCGGCCTCGAACCCAATTCGCGAATCCTCCTGGGCGAGGGCGAACAACTGTCGGGCTAGATCGATCTCCGACAGTAACACGCGTCTGATTTCGCCTCGCACGGCATTCCGTTCCTCATCGTCAAGTGTCTGCCCCGAATTCGCGAGCGTATCTCGGGCGACAACGTACCGCGCCTGGTTCGCTACGGACTGAAAATGAATGGCCGCGGCCTGCGCATAGCGCAATTCCGCTCGCGCATCGTCGTGCCGCTCCGGCGGGGCCACTTCCACGGCGGCCTTGAGGATCGGGATTCCCGATTGCCACCCCGTCGCAAGCTTCTCAAACTGCGAAATGAACGTCTCCACGGGATAGGGTCCCCGCCACTGCGTCACATCGTCATAGGGTATCCCCGTCATTGTTGCCGTGTAGCCCGAACTTTCCAGGTAAAGAGGATTCGCCGGGCCGACGTGTACCGGACTGAAGTACATCACGCCTGCGTTGAACGGGTATTCTTGAAATGCCGTGCTGAAGGCACGCCATGCCTTGCGCGCCAGCGGAGCGCCTTCCACGCCGTACTGCTGCGCGGCGAGCGAGTCGAGCACTTCCTCAACCGTTGGGATTTCGCCTTCATTCGAGGTCTCACTCGAAGTGAGTGCGGGAGATGGGCGACGGAACCGGGCGGCAATTTCCAGATTGGGCGAAGGATACCCACCGACCGTCCAGCTCATCATCATCCCGTCCAATCCCGCCGATGCCAGATTGTGACAATGCTCGGCCACAAGGTCCATGACCGGTAGATACGGCACGGTCGACAATTCCCAACTGTTGTTGAGCTGCACTTTGGCAACGGTCTTGAGCCCCGCTTCCTTCGCCAAGCCCCAATGGCGAATCGCCTTGGGTCCAGGCCCGACGGCGGACACGGAATACTCACCCACCGTCGTCGAAA
>JBHEKO010000280.1:0-9552 GCA_041859475.1 Candidatus Hydrogenedentales bacterium | reverse complement strand
GCCGCCGCGCTGGCGGTGGTGTTTGTCGCTGTTGGCTGCCCGACGGGGACGGACTCGCCTCCAAGCATTGTGTACAGAAATGTCGATTTGGCCGTGGGCGATATCGGGATTGGCTTCTTCAAGAAGGGCCTCGACGAACCCACCGCGCCCAAGATACTCATCTACAACAATGTCCTGACCGAAGGAAGCCTTCAGGATCCGGACATCGTCCTGAGCGCCCTTGACCTTCCGTTTATTGAGTTCCCGATCAGCCTTCAGCTTACATGGGACTTCACCGGCAATGACCTCTACGCGGCGGACGCCGGTAGTTCCACGGTCGCCATCTGGCGCGACTACCGCGACTTGGCCGACAAAGGAAACGTCACCACTTTCCCTGATGTCCTCCTTGACCCGGCAGTCAGCGGTATCTGCGATCCCTACGAGATCCTGAACGTGGACAACCGGCTCTACGTGTCGAATTCCAGCGGCGAGTGCTTTCAGCAGGGCAAAGCCAAGCAGTTCATCGGCGGGTACGTACTCGTATTCGACAATGCGGGCGCGATTGTTCCCGGAGGCGGAGACACGCCCTCCATCGAGTTTGAGGCGCCCGGTGCACGCGGCATCGAAGTCGAAAACGACACCTTGTACGTCGCCGCTGTCGGCTTCCTCTTCAAGGGCGTCGGATTCGACACGGGAGTCGTCGCGGTATACGACAACATTCCGCAGAGAATCGCGGACTTGGCGGCGGCAAAGGGAGGGGATCCCCTTGCGCCGTCCGCATTGCTGTATGGCGCTTCCTTCCTGAATATCCAAGGCGTGAACCCGGCGCGTGTGGATGTCTTCGACAACCGTCTGTATGTAACGACCGGAGCGGGAATACTCTTCGTGTTCGACAATGCCGACGACTTGCAGGATGAGCAGGAGCCCAGCGCCGTGATTAGCCGCACAACGGGGAACGTGGGCGAGCATGGCGACATGAAGATGCTCGCCGACACCCTGTATGTCGGCGCGACGGGCGAGAGCCTGGTCAAGAGCGTCGTAGACGGCTTGGGCATGACGGCCTTCCGCCCCGGCAAGACCATCCAGACCGGTCAGAACGCGGTGCTTTCCTTCGACGACACAAACTCCCAGATCGGACGCGTGAGCGGCCTGTCGAACGAGAAAGACGTGCTCTTCGCGGCCACCGGCGGCGAGTTCTGCTGCTCGGACTACGGCGACGTGCACATCTTCTACGATGCCGACACCCTGACCGCGCCCAGACCGGCGGATTTCGTGCTTCCGTCGCTCAAGGACTTCGTGAACCCCAATTGCATCGACACAAACAACTTCTTCTTCCCTGAGCCTGTCAAATAGGCACGGAAGAATCCCGATTCGCGCAGCGGGGCGCGGACGCGAAAGCGGACCGCGCCCTGCGTTTCGTTTGAAAAAGTCATGGCCGCTCTGCTACGCTCCGCCTACATTAGGCGGCTTTGGGGCTGCCGTCCATTGAGGGACGATGCTGCTGCGGCGTCGGGAATTGGCTATCCCTCGGAGCGAAGGGGGCCTGGTCCACAAGGGTCGTGTCCGATTTGCGCTATCTGCTGCATCAATCCCTCGTATGGTGTATTTTGTCCGGCTGGGGGAAGCGAGGTTCAAGGAGAACGTCATCATGCCTAAGATTCTAGCACTCGACAATCTGAGCCAAGAGGGCATCGAGGTTTTGCGAAAGGCGCAGTTTGATGTGGACGTCAAGCCCGCCCAGAAACCTCAAGAATTGGCCGCCATCATCGACAACTACGATGGATTGATCGTTCGAAGCGGAACGAAGGTTACGGCGGAATCCCTCGAGAAGTCTTCCCGGCTCAAGGTTATCGGCCGCGCGGGGGCCGGCACGGACAACATCGACAAAGAAGCCGCCACGAAGAAGGGCATCGTGGTCATGAACACGCCCGGCGGCAATACGATATCCACCTGCGAGCACACGTTCGCGCTCTTGCTGTCGCTCTGCCGAAACATTCCTGCCGCGCATGCCTCCATGGTGGCCGGACGCTGGGATCGCAAGAAGTTCATGGGGGCCGAGCTGTTCGGCAAGACCTTGGGCATCGTCGGAGCGGGCCGTATCGGTGGAGCCGTGGCCAAACGGGCCTTGGCGTTTGAGATGAAAGTATTGGTCTTCGATCCAATCCTGACAAAGATGAAGGCGGAAGCCTTGGGCGTGGAATTGGTCACGATGGACGAGCTGATCGAGAGGTCCGATTTCATCACGATCCACGCACCGAAGACAAAAGAAACCAACGATATGCTCCGCATGGAGCAACTGAAGCGGATGAAGCCGACCTGTCGGATCGTGAACTGCGCGCGTGGCGGTATGGTGAATGAGCAGGACCTGGCGGAAGCGCTGAAGAACAAAGTCATTGCCGGCGCCGCCCTGGACGTCTATACCGCTGAGCCCTTCGAGAACAGCCCCTTTCTCGAACTGGACAACATTGTGATGACGCCTCACCTCGCCGCTTCTACGGACGAAGCGCAACTTACGGTGGCCGTGGACATTGCAAATCAGATGGTCGATTACCTGACGACCGGCGCCATCGTGAACGCAGTCAACGTGCCGAGCCTGGATGCGGAAACCCGCAAACAGTTGCAGCCTATGTTGACGTTGTCGGAGCGCATGGGCCGCTTCATGTCGCAATACGTGGAAGGCCGCCCGAATGCGATTCGCATTTCGTACGAAGGCGAATTGGCTGTCTCGGACACCTATCCCATAACGGCGGCGATCCTTACGGGTTTCCTCGAGCCGATGGTGGAGACGGTCAATGTGGTCAGCGCGCCGAGCCTGCTGAAAGAGTATGGCATCGACTTCAGCGAAACGCGCAGCGCGAAACCGTCGGACTATGCGTTCCAAATTCGATTGGAAGTGCGGACGGACAAAGAGTCGCGCGAAATCTGCGGTACGCTGTTCAATAACCGCGAACCGCGCATCTGCAGCATCGACGGCGCCCGCGTAGACGTCGAGCTCGTCCAGAAGATGGTGGTGAGTGTCAACGAAGACAAGCCGCTGGTTATCGGACGCGTGGCGACGGCCATTGGCGAGGCAGGCGTAAACATAGCCAACCTTTCCCTCGGACGCGAGGCCGCTGGCGGGCGCGCCACTTCGGTTATCAACGTCGACGGAGAAGTGAACGACTCCCTGCTTAACAAGATTCGCGGCATTCCGCATGTGTTGTCGGCCCGAATCGTAGAAGTGTGACCAACCCGACATCTGACGACTGAGAGGAACCCCATGCCTGCTACGAAGTTTGTTCGTGTTCCTGGAGGAGACCGCATCTCCATTAACGGTTCCGGCCGGCCGTTGGCCTCGGAAAGGCCTATCGTCGGTTTCATCGAAGGCGATGGAATCGGACCGGACATTTGGCGGGCTTCCCAGGCCGTGTTTGACGCAGCCGTCAAGCATTGCTTCGGCTCCAAGCGCTCCGTGGCCTGGATGGAAGTGTACGCAGGCGAGAAAGCGCAGCAGGTTTGCGGCAGCTATCTTCCGGAGGAAACCCTCGAGGTTATCCGCGAGTACAGTGTGGCGATCAAGGGGCCGCTGACCACCCCCATCGGCGGCGGTTTCCGCAGCCTGAATGTGTCGCTGCGCCAACTGCTCGATCTCTTCGCCTGCGTCCGGCCCGTCCGCTACTTCGACGGCGTACCGAGCCCGGTGCGCGAACCGGAGAAGGTCGACATGGTGATCTTCCGGGAGAACACCGAAGACGTATATGGCGGCCTGGAGTTGGAGGAGGGAACGGACGAGGCGAAAGCCTTTATCGACTTCGTGTCCAAGAGCTACGGATGGAACATTCGGCCGGACTCGGGCATTGGCATCAAGCCGATCAGCAGGACCGGCACCCGGCGCATCGTCCGTGCCGCGCTCAAGTACGCGATTGAGCACAAGCGTAAGAGTGTGACGATCGTGCACAAGGGCAACATCATGAAATACACCGAAGGTGCGTTTCGTAAATGGGGCTACGAATTGGTCAAGGACGAGTTCGCGGACCTGGCCGTGGGCTGGGACGATTGCGGAGGCAAGCCGGGCGATAAGATCCTTGTCAAGGACACGATCGCGGACATCTTCCTTCAGCAGGTGCTGACGCGACCGAAAGATTTTGATGTGGTGGTCACCATGAATCTGAATGGAGACTACATGAGCGACGCGCTGGCGGCCCAGGTCGGCGGGATCGGCATCGCCCCGGGCGCCAACATCAACTATGAAACGGGCGCCGCGATCTTCGAGGCGACCCACGGCACCGCCCCGAAATATGCGAACCTGGACAAGGTCAATCCCAGCAGTGTGATCTTGTCGGGCGTGATGATGTTTGACTACTTGGGCTGGAACGACGTCGCGGACGTGATTATCAAGGCCATGGTGAAGACCTTTGCGTCGAAGCACGTGACTTACGATTTCGCGCGGTTGATGGAAGGAGCCACGGAAGTTAAGTGCAGCGAGTTTGGCCAAGCCGTGATCGGGAATCTCGGTTCGGCATAAGCCACCAGTTTTCGTCTCGATTGTTGGCGTATCTTGAGGAATTAGCGGATGATGCACCTTGATCGAATCCATAAAGTGTGACAATATGCCCCAGGGGCAGCCGTTAGGAGAATGGCGATTATGGGGTGGGCTTTGAACGAAATTGTGGATTTGTCTTCACCGGAAGCCACCGAGCGCATTCTGCGCCTATTCCGTTTTGCGCAGCTTGGCCGGTGCGTAAACAGCGTTACTCACGATGTGAACAATTACTTGGGCGCAATCTTGGCGTACGTTGAATTGGTCGGCATGGAATCGACCCTGAGCGCGGAAAGCCGCCGGATGCTCCGAGAAGTCTCCGGAGCGGTCAATAAGTCCAGTGGGTTGATTACTTCCATGACGGACATCGCCAGGCGCGAGAAGCCGGACGTACGCCTTCTCGAACCGAAGGACTTGATCGACCGCGTCGTGAGTCTGCGGAATTTCGATATAAAATTCGGACGGGTTCAGTTCCAGGTGGAATATGCGCCGGGATTGGGCACGCTGTCGGTGGACCTCCCCAAAATGCAGCTTGCCCTCCTGTACTTGTTTTCAAATGCCCTCGAAGCGTTGGCCCTTGTGGAGGACCGGCGTCTTGATCTTCGCGTCCATGCGGTGGAAGACGATATCGAAGTGGCGATACACGACTCGGGACCGGGCGTGACGCCGGAAGAGCGCGATCGGATCTTTCTACCGTTTTACACGACGAAGGGGGTAGACCACCTCGGACTCGGTCTCCCGTCCGCGCGTGCAATCTTGGAGAGTCACCACGGCTCTCTGACCTATGACCCGGAGCGAGGATTCCTAATGCGCATTCCGCGCGAGGGGATAAGCTGAGCGCGCGTTCGCGCGACTAGGGTTGGCTGGGAACGGCGGTGTATTTCACCACGACTGTGGCCGTGCAGGACAGGCGTTTCAACTCGCCTTCCTCGGACCATTTGACCTCAACAATTCGCACGTTCTCGACCGAGGTGATGACCGCCGCGAGGACGCGGGCAACCCCTTCACCCCACCCGTACGCGTTTTCCACCGCCGTACCTAGGGCGGTAGCCTCCGCGCTCTTCACGTCGGCAACCGCAAACGCGGGCTTCCCAAACGCGCAATCCATTTCCTTCGCAAGCGTCTGGAGCTTGTCGCACAGCGCCCCGAATTCGGCCTGTCCCGTCTGAGACGTCTGAAAGGTCCCCAGGGCAAACCGTGCCGTCACGCTTGCCTGTGCCGTGGCCTTTTCCTGGCCGGCAACGGACGAAAGCTTGGAATTGCCGTTGTCGACGATCGTAGGTCCAACCGCCGTTATCTCGCGGTACGCCAATTCACGCTTCTTCAGTTCCTCCTCCACGCTCGCCGCGAATGGGGCCATCTGCTTGAGCGCCGCCTCCGCACTGTCGGCGGCGATGCTTCGCACGAACGTAAAATCGGCGAAGTCGGGGGTCATGTCCAACGTGGCAACCCCGGTGCTTTCGATCGTTGTGGGAGGCGTCGTGGCTTGTGCATAGCCGCAAACGCACCCTGCCAATAAAGAGGCTGCCGTGAAAGCAAGGATGCGCGCGGTCGTCATGGGGACTATTTCCTCCGAGCCGGGAAGAAGGGGAAGAGCCGCAGCAATTCGTCCTTCGAAGGCTGGTTGCCGTATTCGCAAATCTCGAACGGTTCCGCGTGGCGAACGGCCTTCGCGGCTTTCTCACCGTACCATTTCTTCAGGGCCTGCTTGCTCAGGTCGGTCAACGTCTGAAAGAAGGGGTCCCATGCCCCCGCGAGCCACTCGCGTCGCGCGGACGCGCCTTCCGGCACCGCATCGATCTGGTTTTCAAGCCAGGGAAGCCACTCGTAAACTTGGGATTCCATTGCATCCAGCATGTCGAGCTTGGTCTCAAGAACATCGGAAACGTCGACCGCAATGTCGGCCTGAAATGGAACGGGCTTCGTGAAGGAGTCTGCCATATACAGGAAGACGGGATTGCGTTCGAGACGAGGCGTCTCCGGACAGAAGTGGGGGACCGTCACCATGAATGCGGCATCTTGCACGGCCACCGATGTATAGCGGTGATCGGGATGGTAGTCGTTTGGCCGATGCGTGATGACAATATCCGCTTGCCAACGCCGGATGATGCGCGCGATTTCTTTGCGAAGTTCGAGCGTAGGCTCCAATTCCCCGTCGTGATTTGGCAGAATGAGTTCCTGCACCCCAGCGCGTTCCGCGGATATTCTCGCTTCCGTCGCGCGGCGGTTTGCCAAGGCGCCGCCCCCCATGGTGTGGTGACCCGCATCCCCATTCGTCGTGGAGACGAACAGGACGCGGTGGCCAGCTTGGACCCATTTCAGGCTGGTGCCTCCCGCGAAACACTCACAGTCGTCGGGATGTGCTCCTATACAGACAATGTTCATTGGACCGTGGTGACTGGGGCCGGTGCAGGCGCATCCGCTGGGGCCGGTGCGGTCGCATCGGCGGGTGCTCCCGGAACGCTCGCGGCGTCCGCCTGCACAACGTTCCAGCGCACGGGGGTGGCCTGTAATGCCATAGAACTGATGCTCGACTCTGCCGTCTCCGGATTGATAGTGCCTTCCGCGGCGCCCTCCGGCATCAGCAGCAGGGTCCCCGTCACGGTTGCAAGAAGCGTGGACGGAGGCGAGGGAAATGTCTTGAGTAGATTCAGTTTCTTCGTATACGTGTTCTTCCTGGCGTTTGCTCCAAGAACGGCAACAATTGTGTCGACAGTCTGGTCGTCCACTTTGATATCCGCGCGCAACACGACGGGACGCTCCACGAAATCGCGCGAGCAACGAACCGTATAGTCGATCCAGAATTCCGTGGGCGCCGGTGGCGACACATCGACGGTCAACTTTGTAGCGAACTTGCGAAAGTCCTGAATCTCTTCTGCCTTGACACTCGCGTTCATCGACTCTGGAGCGATCTTTGCCTCTACAAACACGCCCTGCTCGGCATCGCCGATGTCTATCCCCGGGGCGACCGTCGCCAAGGGGGCGCTGGCGGACGTGTCCTTAGTACCGTCGCCTTGGTCGTCATAGGGAGACCATGGCTTCGGAGCTTCGCACGCGCTGATTGCCATCAGAGCTACAATAATCGCAGCATGGCGCTTCATTTCGGATTCCGTTCTCCTGTCTTGCGTCCTTGGCCGGTGAAGGCCAGGCGACGCGAACCAAAGTGCGTGTACTTGAATGTTCGGGCCACATGATAACAGTCACCATAGAGTCAGGTACAATCGCCCACGGCGCCTGGTCTGCCGTTCATGCGCCGCTTGTCGACACATTAATGAGCGTGCCTGACTCTTGCTGAAACAAGGTCACATTGAGCGTCCGCTTCTCCTTGGTGTAATTGCGAACGGACATCGTGGCATCGTGAATAGCGGCGTCGGGCGTGGTCTCTTGCCAGCCGTTGGCTTCCGCCTTGGTCTTCATCGCCGCCTCGACCTTCTCGAAGGCGTCTGTCGCGCTCCCCTGGAGCACATACGTCTGTTCGCCGCTCACCTCCGTAATGGACAGGACGTTCATCGGCTCGTACAGCGGAACGTCCTTGGGGAAGTCTTCCGGAATCGCTGCCGATTCCCCGGTTGATACACTGACTTCGGGTGTGCTTGGTGCGGACAGTGGGGGAGAGGGGGGCGTCGTCGGACCGCCTGACCCGCAACCCGTACCTAGGGCCGCGAGCAGAAGCACCAAGGCGCACACCTTCACATGACTTGAATGCATGACGGCCACCTCTTGCGTTGAGAATACGCTCAGCATAAACAAACCGGGCCCCCCTTTAACAGAGAGGCCCGGCAGTCAAACTTCGTGAGATGCTACGATTACGGCAAGCGCTCGAGGGGCGTGCCTTCGTAGGTGATCTTGTCGCCCTGAACCTCGGACTTGAAGTCCTGGCCCATGGCCGAAACCGTGAGCGACGTACCTTCCATCTTCCACGTACCGGCAAGGTCGTTGCCGCCCGCGCTGACCTTCAAAACTCCGTCCTTCTCGAACGTGAAGACCATACCACCGGCACTCCACTTCGTCCCGACGATGCTTTCCTGCGTGATCGGGGCGCCCGCGGGAGCAGCCGCGGCGGCAGGTGCTGCTGCATCAGCGGCCGGAGTCGCGGCGGGTGTCTCACTCGACATTCCCGTCGCATCGGCGGCAGCCGGCGTGCTTTCGGGCGTTTCCGCCGGAGCGGCGGCAGCATCCGGAGCGGGCGGGGTAACCGCAGGCGCCGTATCGGGCGTAGCGGAACTCGAAGCGCCAGGATCGGCGGCAGGGGCGGCGGGCTGGCCGCAACCGGCCAGGGTCAACCCAACAACGGCGAGAACTACCATCAGAAATGTCACATACGCCTTCATGATCTTGATTCCTTTCCATGGTTCAGCCCGGGCTGGCAGCACATTCCCCCAACCGGGACGAATTACCGCAGGGATACAAGAAATACTTTAATCAAGCCAAAGAACGAAAGCAAACATGGCTTATGGATTTGAACTGTATCCCTACTTTAGTGCGTACAATGCGCCGTACTTGCTCTCGATGTACCGAAGGTAGGCGTTGGAGCTAGGCTCAATACCGGTCGCCTTGCGTACGATGTCCTCCGCGAGCATGCGCCGTCCGTGTTTGTGGACTTTCTCGCGAAGCCATGCGAGGAGCGCTTGAAAATGGCCCGCTTCGACCTGCTGCCATAGATCCGGGATATCGCGCAGGATACTCTCGAACAAGTGGGCGGCGTAGAGGTTACCGAGGGCATAGGTCGGGAAGTAACCGAATGCCCCGTGAGACCAGTGAATATCTTGCAGGCAACCGTGCGCGTCGTCGGGCACATCGAGACCCAGGTACTGTTTCATCTTGGCGTTCCAGATCTCTGGCACGTCCCCGACACCAATCGTGCCTTCGATCAACCCCACTTCAATCTCGAAGCGCAGAATGATGTGCAGGTTGTAGGTGCACTCGTCGGCCTCCACGCGGATGAGAGAGGGGCTGACGCGATTGATCGCCCCGTATACCTGCTCCGCGGACACGCCGTCGAGCTGCCCCGGGAATTGGCATCGAAGCACGGGAAGATAGTGCTTCCAGAATGG
>JBHEKO010000664.1:0-13900 GCA_041859475.1 Candidatus Hydrogenedentales bacterium | reverse complement strand
ACTTCCCGGCGCCACTTGGCGCGCAATCCGCAACGCTACAAGACGGGTGCCGCCCCCAACAACGGTATAGGAGCGTCTATCGCCGTGGTACTATACCCGTGGAAAGAAGTCGCAGCAATGCCTTCCCGGGACTATTCCCCTTGATTCGCAGCCCGCCGATCGGCAACAGCCGGCCTCGGCGCCAGGCGGCTTGGCTAGACAGCAGCTTCGGTTTCGCTCAATTCGCTCGAGGCGCAGCCGAGCGCGCGCCAACGCACCGCGACCAACGTAATATCGTCGGAGATTGGCAACCCATCCGTATGGCGCTCGACATCGGATTTCACCTGTGCCATGAGCTCATCCAGAGAGCCGTTTGTGCACGTTCGCAGGAGTTCCTGAAAACGCGTGTCTCCGTAGAGACAATCCTCGGGTCCCCTTGCCTCCGTCACGCCGTCGCTGTAGAGCACGATGGTATCGGCCGGCTCGAGAAGAACTTCTATGTCCTCGAACGCACAATCTTTTTCCACACCCAACGGCAAGCCGAGCTGGCTGCGAAGCACCAGCAATCGATCCGGCTCGGAACCGAGCAGAACGGGGGGATTGTGCCCGCCTTGGGCAAACCGAAGCACGCCCTTATTCGCATCGACGACCATGTAGAACATGGTAACGAAGCGCCCGCTGGCGCCGATTCGCTTGTGCAGGGCATTGTTGGTTCGAAAGAGGACTTCCGCGGGCGACTCCACGTCCTCGACAAACGTGCGGAAGATGCTCCAGCATTCCGATGTCAGCAAGGCGGCGGGGAGACCCTTGCCCGTACCATCCCCAATCGCAATCCCTATGCGCCCTGGTCCCAATGGAATGAAGTCGTAGAAATCGCCGCCCACCTCGCGCGCGGGATGGGACCAGCCCACAACTTCCAGGTTTTCGATAACGGGCCGTTCTTCGGGCAACAGCGACTGCTGCATTTCCGCCGCGATGGCCAGTTCGCTTTCGAGGCGCTCGCGCAGCGAAGTCTGCTCTTCAATCTCGCGCATTTGCTGCTGCAAAGAATCGGCCATCGTGTTGAAGGCGGTCGCAAGCCGCTGCATTTCGTCGCGCGTATCGATTCCGACGCGGTGCCCGAGGTTGCCCCTGCCGAATTCGCGCGCGCCCTCGACCAGGAGATTGATGGGGCGGGACAAGCCGCGGCTCAACAGCATAATGACCAACACGGCCACGAGAATAGTCACGGCGCTGAGTGCGAAGAGCGATGCAACCGTCCTGCGCATCAGGTCGCGGCCTTCTTGCGTGCGGTGCTGGATGTAGAGGGCGCGGGGCTTTTCGCCGTTGTCGCCCCGAAGCCGCGTCACCACGCCGAATTCATTCCCCATGGGGCGAAACTGGAAGCTCCGCGTTTCGTCGGCGCTGTTCAGAAATTGCGTACAGAACGCAATGACGTCCTTGTCGTTGAGGCGTTCGCGCGGCAGGTCGTCTTCGCCGGCGGACGCCAGCACCGCCCCGCTCGAATCCACGACGAGCATTCGCGCGACATCGAGATCCGCGAAGAACCGGTCGAGCACATTCTGCACGGAGAACTCCGACTGAATCCCCTTGACAAGCTGTTCGCCAACGCCGGTCTGGACGATACGCGGCTTATCCACACCGGTCACGCCGACGTACTTGAAATTCTTCCCGTCGGCGTCGCGCGGTTGAAGGTCCTGGATAATCGGCTTCGCGCCCGGCTCCAGGAGGGGATAGAAGACATGGCTTTGCGGATTCAATGCGGGGTCCGGCGTGATTTGAAGCGACGGCACGGGATTGGCCCCGATGTAGATGCGGCCGGTCTCGTCCGAAACCCACATATCATCGACCAGTGGATAACCTTTGAGTTCGGACGATTTATCGACGACGCGCTTCAATTTCTCCGAGATCGCCTCGGGCGACAGCTTGGCCTGATTCTCCGCGGTGTCGATCATCTCGGCCAGCAACAACGCGTTCACGACCATCTGCTCGCCCACGCGGTCCATGACGCGGCCCGGCAGGGCCGCCCCGTATTCGATATTGCGCGTGGACAGCTTGGTGATCGTGATGCCAAACCGATAGTAGTGCTCGGCAATAGAGGAGATCGATGCCCAGAGTACAATCACCGCCATGGCGCTGACCGCAACCACGATGAGCATGCTCATGGCGATGCTCAATCGCGTCTGGAACCGCAAGGCCACTACGCGTCCTTGGTCAGATGCGACCAGGCCTGCTCCTCGGCTTGGATGGTAAGCGAACGCGCGTACCGGAGCACGGCGTCGTCGAGGGCGCCGTACATGGTAAACATCTTGTCCAAGTTCGTAATCTCAAATACCCGCTGGATGTCCTTGTTCAGGCCGCACAGGCGCATGGCCCCGCCCGAATCCTTGCACAGTTGATTGATGCGCAACAGCTCGGTCAGCACGGTGCTCGAAAGATACTGCACCCGCTGAAAGTCCAGCAGCAGATTCAGTCCGGGGTGCGCGGCCGCGTAGTCCATCACGTCCTTGCCGAACTGGGTAACATTCAGCGCGTCCAGCACGCTGGCCGCGTCGATGCTGCCTATCGTGATCGCGCCCCGTTCCTCGAAACGCAACAGAGGTTGCTCACTCATGAGGCGCTCCTTCCTTGCACAACGCCTTTCGATGCATCCGCATCTCCAGGCAGTGTTCGTGTTTGTCGTACTTCACTTCGTCCATGCAATACCGGATCAGGCAAATGCCCCGGCCGTTCATGTTGTCGCATCCGGGAAGCGAGACCGTTTCCGGGTTGAATCCGGACCCTTGGTCATAGACCCGTATCACGCAGATGTCGTTTTCTTCAGCCACTTCAATGCGCACCGAAAGCCGCTCGTCGCAATGGTTTCCATGCGTCACGGCATTAACCAAGGCCTCTTCCAGGCACAACTGCGCGTAGAAGATCTGATCGCGCGTTATCCACCCGCGCTCGATCAGCTTGGCAAGCGCCCCGTTGAGCGTGTCGCCCAAAGCCTCTATCGAGCTGTGAAACTCCTTGACGAAAATAGAGTTACTCACGCGAATCGCCTGTCGTAGGCCCCTGTTTCCATGCATCTCATACCAAAGAAAACGGCGCATCGGTGCGCAGGATTCCCTGTCGCTCACCCGCGCAAGGCCCGCAACTGCGAACCCATTGACAACTTCCCCAAAATGTAGCCGGCGCGCTCTCGTATTCGGTTCGCCCCGTCCGGCGAAAACCGATAACAAGGCGAAGAATACCATAAACCGTCGAATCCGCAAAGCCTGTCCGTAGTAAATGCCAGGTAGGGACGTTTCGCCGAAACGTCCGGGGGCCAAGGTGGGGACGTTTCGCCGAAACGGCCGAGAGCTACCGTGGACTGCCTGATAACGCCAAGAGGCGCTTTCGGCGAAACCGCCCTACCTCGAAACCGCCCTGCCTCTTGCATTCCACCTGGTCAGCCTGAAGAATGGCGGTTGAGATTCCCCGTACGCCAAAGCCAACAAACCGAGGGAGCACACGATGGTCTTCTGCATTCTCCTGCTGGCGGCCGCGCAAGCCGCGCCAGCCTCAACGCCCCCGGCGACACCGGACCTCGACTACACCATTGCCCTGACTACGCCGCGCGAAGAATTCAACGGCGAATTCTGCTGGTTTCATCCGCGTGCCGCAGCCATTCCCGGAGCCGGAAAAGACGGAATGCCGCTCGTGGTGTTGACCCTTCAAAAGCACATCATGACCGCCGACGACTACTACTCCGGCATTCACGTGATGACGTCCGCCGACCTGGGCGCCACCTGGACAGACCCGCAACTGCGCCCTGAACTCGACTGGCGGCACGAGCCGGACGGCATTGTCGCCGGCATCTGCGACATGACCCCGGGCTGGCATGCCCCCACGAAGAAGCTGTTGCTCATCGGCCACACCGTACGATACCGCGACGGCAAGCTCGTGGAGCCAAACCGTTCCCGGGAAACGCCGTATTCCGTATATGACCCCGCCGCCGGCACGTGGACGCCCTGGCGCATCGTGGACATGCCCGACAAGGTGAAGTTCTACAACAGCGGCGCGGGCTGTGCGCAATGGCTGGTCGAGACCGGCGGCACCCTGCTCGTTCCCATCTACTACGAAGAACAGTCGGCTGAATTGAAAGGCTGCTACTCCGCGACGGTCATGCGGTGTGCCTTCGACGGCACGTCGTTGACCTACCGCGAGCACGGCACCGAACTCACCCTCAATGTGGTCCGCGGCTTGTGCGAACCCAGCATCACGCAGTTCAAGGACAAGTATTACCTCACCATCCGAAACGACGAACGCGGTTACGTCACCACCGGCGACGACGGCCTTCACTTCGCGCCCATCAAGCCGTGGACCTTCGACGATGGCGCCGATCTCGGCAGTTACAACACGCAACAGCATTGGGTCACGCATTCGGAGGGGTTGTTTCTGACCTACACCCGGCGCGGCGCAAACAACGACGACGTTTTCCGCCACCGCGCCCCGCTCTTCATCGCGCAAGTCGATCCCGAAAAGCTCTGCGTCATCCGCGCCACCGAACGCGAACTGTTGCCCAACCGAGGCGCGACCTACGGTAACTTCGGCGTGAGCAACATCACCAAGGACGAAACGTGGGTCACCGACGCCGAAGGCATGTTCTTCCCCGAGGTCTACAAGAAATACGGAGCCAAGGGCGCGGTCTTTGCTGCGAGACTGAAGTGGTCGAAACCGAATGAGGCGGTCCGCTAGGGCGGGCTTGCGCCCAACGCATGCGTCCATTAGGCCGTATTCGTCCTTTTGGTTGTTTGACACTCCTTCCATCACTGCGATACGCTGTGTGACAACCTCGGTACTGCATGGAGATACGCTGGAATGAAGCGCCAAATCGCTGGCATCGCCCTATTGCTCTTCGTCGTCGCGGCGACGGGCTGCAACACCATGGGCCGGCAACCCCGGCTGAACGATGCGAAGATCGCACCGGCCACCCTGAAACCTGGCGATAGCGCCATCATCACGGTGAAGGTGGTCGACAAGTACAAAATCATCACGCGCGTCGTCGGCGTCGTCAAAGAAGATCAGCGCATGAAGTTCAAGTTGCGCGACGATGGCAATCCTCCGGACGAGAAAGCCCTCGACGGAGTCTGGACCTTGCGCGTAGACGTGCCGTTCATGGCCCCTCCGGGTCAATTCACGCTTGAGCTGGCGGCCTTCAATTCCAAAGACGAACCCATCGTCGTGAAAACCGGCAAAGGCGAGACGGGTCCGCTGGCCACCACGTGCATCTTGAGCATCGAGTATCCGCCCGAGGGTCAAGCCCCTGCCGCCCCTGCCGCCGCTCCGGCGGAAGAGAAGCCGAAAGGCTGACGTCCTACTATGCTTGCCTTACTCATGGCGGCGTGCTTGGCCACGCCGGATGTCTTTCTAATTTCCGTGGACACCCTTCGCGCGGACCGGCTGGGGTGTTACGGGTATTCGCACAACACCTCGCCCAACGTGGACGCATTCGCGAAGGAAGCCCTGCTTTTCGAGGACTGCGTAACGGAAGTCCCGCTCACCGCCCCGTCGTTCGGCGCGATGATGACCTCTCACTTCCCGCGTATGAACGGCACGTCGCGCAACGGCTTGCCCTTGCCTGCTTCCGTGCCGACGGTCGCGGAATCGTTCCAGGAGGCGGGCTACCAGACCGTCTGCGTCCAGAGCAATTGGACGCTCAAACGCAAGTTGTCCGGGCTTGATCGCGGATTCGCGCAGTACGACGATGGCTTCAACACCAAGCGTTGGGGCTTCTTGAAGGCGGAGCGCTACGGCGACGAGGTAGCGGATCATGCCATCGAGTTGCTTGAGAATCGCGACCCCGCGAAACCGCTGTTTGCGTGGTTTCACTTTTCCGACCCCCATGCGCCGTATCGATTTCACACAAAGCACGATCCGGTCGGAACGCCGCTGTGGAAGCTGGACGAGACCGCCCAGATCCGGGCGCGCTACGACTCGGAAGTTGCATTTACCGATGCGCAGATTGCGCGTGTCTTGGAAGCGCTGCCGAAAGAGAATGCCTTCGTGGTGTTTGTCGCAGACCACGGCGAGAGCCTCTACGAACACGACATCCTCGGGCACGGCCGCAGGGTGTATCAGACGGACTTGCACATCCCCCTCATCATTCGCGGGGCGGGCATCGCGCCGGGGCGCACGGCCGTGCCGGCGCGAGGAATCGATATCGGCGTTACCCTGCTGGGGCTTGCCGGTCTATCTCCCGCGCAAGGCATGCTCGGCGTCGACCTGATCAAGAATCCCCCCGCGATGGACCGGGTCCGCGTCGTGGAAACCTACGGCGGGGCCGTGCCGCACATCCCCGGGGCGAAGGCCGTAATGGCGGGCAGGCCTCCCATGCGCCAGGCCGTGTTGTCGGAGAAATGGAAGCTCATCATCGGCGGGAACGGACCGGAGTTGTTCGAACTCGCGAAAGATGCCGCGGAACTCACGAATCTCGCCAAACAGGATCGCGCTCGTGTAGAGTCATTGACGAAGCATATTGCGGATTGGGATTCGGCTACGCCGCACAACGACGCCAGCGAAGCGCAATTGAACGAGCAGGACGTCGACGCCCTAAAGAGTCTTGGCTACGTGGAGTGAGTCGTCGTTCTTGAGCAAGGGCATCGGGTCTATGGGACGGCCGTTCTTGCGCGCCTCGAAGTGCAAATGAGGCCCGGTTGACCGGCCCGTCGAGCCAACCTCCGCAATCGCCGTTTCTTTCGTCACAAGCTGCCCGCGCTTCACCAGCGTTTCCGAGGCATGCCCGTAGACCGTCTCCAATCCACCCTCATGCTGCACGATGACGGCTTGCCCCGTGCCCGGCAGCCAACCACTGAATTTCACGGTACCCGGCTCGTAGGGATAGATCTTTGTCCCCGTTTCCGCGGCAATATCCACCCCAAAGTGGAATTGCGGGTCGCCGGTGAACGGGTCCTTGCGCATGCCATAGCCCGACGATAGACGGCCCTTGTCGCCCAACAGATCGGACCACGGCGACACCCCCTTCGATTCGTCCGGCAAGGTCACCGACCCCGGCTCCAGGATCGACTGAATCATCATGGTGATGTCCGCGGTCTCACTTTTGGACGACGCCGATTTCACGACGGGGACGGCGGGTCCGCCCTGTCCCAGCGCGCTATTTCTGCGCAGGAATTCCGGGCTGATGCGCCGTTTCATCAAACTCTGGACGTCTACCCCATTGGTGGCGGCGGTTTCGGCGGACTTGGCTGTGGGGGCCGTGGACGTCCTGGAGTTGAGCAACTCCTCGCGGCGGCGCAAGAACGCCGGATGCAGCCGCGATGCAATAGCCGACTTGATATCAGGGACAACGGCCGCGGTCTTGGTATCCGCCGTGGCCGGCGTGGCCTCCGTGGCTTTCGTAGAAGCAGCCTGCGGCGCAACAACCGGTGGCTCCGCCTTCACGGGATCGGCGGTAGTCGTCGTGCGCACGATTGGCGCGGTGGACTCCGCGGGCACCAAGGGAGGAATCGGTGGTTCGACTGGGCGCAGTTGAAGTACCGGCTGCGGGGCTGTCTGCGCGGAGGACTTGGTGAATGGCGAAAGGTCCAGTTTCTGACCCACGCCGAGGATGTCCGCGTCCTTGAGCCCGCTGGACTGGGCGACCTGCTTGACCATGGCGTTGACTTCCGAGCGGGACGGGTTTTTGTTGCCCGCCGCCGCCAATTGGGTCCGGCAAATCTGCCACAGGTTATCGCCACGCTGGACTGTGTAGGACTTGGTCTCGGAAGGGGTGCTCTCGACCAGGCCCTTCTTCTCGGAGAAGAACGCCATCAACTCGTTGAAGCCCTTCGTGGCGGACGCCGCCTGCACCGGTTGCCCGGCCGCCGCCGTATCGCGGGACTGTTCGGATGTTACGGGCGTGACCTGCATGAGACGCTCCCCAATAGACACGAGTTCGGGATAAGAGAGAGCAACCCCTATGCCGTCCATCCCCGCAAATCACAAGGTGAAATCACGAAATGACTTAGCCGGATTCAACGAAAACGGAATCCCCGTGGTAGCGGCAAATCTTGCCGCCACCACGGGAGAGGAATGCCGGGCTGGCGGCAATTCCTGGGATTGCTGCAAAACGTGACACGCGCAAAAGGCGCGGAGGCAAGCCATTGCGTTCTGTACCGCCGGCATGTTGCCGGCTCTTCGGCTTCGGAACACCACCGGTGTCGTTGCCACCCAATGCCGCCTGGAAGGCGGCGGTACGCGATACGCAAGACGCGGAGGCACTTCGTGCTGAACTCTACTGCGGTTTCGCCACGGGTTCCGCGTCTTCCACCGACACGAACTCGCCTTTGGGATCAAAGGTGAAGACTTTGTTTTGGACGATCTTGTCCTTGTCCCAGATGGTGGCTTCGTATTTGTAGCGGATGGTCGCGTTGCCGTTGTCGAGTTTCGAGGGGTCGCCCCACTCGATGGTCTTGCGCGCGGTAATGTCGCGGAAGTTCTTGCCGAAGAAGTCCTCTACGAGGGCTTGCATGCCTTCTTTCGTGGTGGTGTCCGCAGGCTTCTTCACGACCTCTTGCGGGAAACCTTTCTCGTCCTTCATCGCAACGAACTTGCCTTCGGCGTCGAAGGTGAACACCTGGTTCATGATCATCGTCTGCTTATCCCAGATGCTCGCCTGATACTTGTACCGAATCGAGGAGTTGCCCTTGTTATCGGCGGTCACATCGCCCCATTCGAGCGATTTCCGGCTGGTCACGTCCCGGAAGTTGTTCAAGAAGAAATCTTCCACGCGGCCCATCATCTCAGCTTTGGTCTTGTCGAGGGGCGTGGACGCTTGGGCGGCGTGTTCGCCGGCAATCGCGATGCCCAACACGGCGAGGAACAGCAGACCGGCCATGGAGAGCCGGTTCAAGGGTCTGTAGGCGCGATAGGTAGTTGCCGTCATTCGAAGGATCCTCCCGGAGAGCGAACTGCGTCGCTCCGTTATGCCGGCGCCCGATGCCCACAGCGCCGGCGCTGTGATGTTCGTCTCTTCAATCACCCTGAGCATGCTTCGGCCATAGCGTTTTTGCCTGCCTCCGGAATGCAGGATGGCCGGGTCGTCGCACACCATTTCACGTTCATGCCGGATCCGGGCATTTGCGTACCAAACAGCGGGATGAAAGAAGTAGACCGTTTGCAGGACGATTTGAATCGTATTGACGAGAAGGTCCTTGCGCTGGACATGCGCAAGTTCGTGAAGGAGGATAGGTTCGAGGTCTTCGACGGACCACGTCTCCGCCATTGCCGGCGGCAACACGACCGTGGGCCGCACGACACCTATAACCGCGGGGCCACCGGACTTGTGCGACGCGGGAAGCGCAAGCAGTCTTACGGGTCTGTGTACGCTCAATCTATCTGCGCAATCCGCGAGGAGCGCAAGAAGCTCGGGCCGCGCGATCGGAGTACATGTCTGCAAGAGACCTCGCACGCGAAGACGGCGGTACATCACGAGGAGTGCGAATCCAAGCGCGGGGACCGCCCATGCACAGGCGAGCAGGGCGCCCCAGGGCGCCGCTGGTGAAGCAATCGTTGCCGGTCGCACTGCGGATTCGGCCACGGCATCGTTTGGCGGGACCGACGTTGTGGCCGCTCCAACGGATTCGTAGAGAACGGTCTTCGCGGAGTGCTCCGCGGCCAAGCGTACGTCGTCGCCAATGCCGAACGGAAAGCTGAAGTTCACTGGCAAGCACAATCGGATCAGCACGACCATCCAGAGCCAATAGCGGAAGCTTGGCGTCGCGCGACGGCACAGGAGTGAGGCAACCCATACAAGCACGGCGAGCACCGCTACCTGCCAACTCATGCTCCAGAGAACGTGCGGCCACGCCGACGCGAAACCGCGCAGCGCGTCCATCACGACTCGTCCTCCTCGTGTTGCTCCACCAGCTTCTTCAGCATCGCCAGTTCTTCTTCGCTCAACTTGGGTCCCTTGGCCAGGTGGGCAAACAAGGGAGCCAAGGTGCCGTCGAGTACGTTCGATACAAACGAATCCAACGCGCGAACCGCCACCTTCGATTGCGAAACGGCAGGGGTGAACAAGCAGATCGGGCCAATCTTATCGAGCTTGAGATAGCCTTTCTGGACCAGGCGGTCCAGCATGGTTTTCACGGTCTGGTATTGCCAGTCCCTTTTGCCGCCGGTCTTTTCGAACACGTCGCGAGCCGTGCATTTCCCCTTGCTCCAGCAGCATTTCATGACGATCCATTCGGCTTTGGTGAGGTCGTCCAGATCCTTGGCCATGCGTTGCCCCTTTCTCGCTGTCTGTGGTGATGTTACCACGCATGTGGTGGTATCGTCAAGGGGAATTTTTCAACGAAGAATGGCGTCTGCCCCCGACGACAGGTGCAAAAGAGTTGGGAAATAACACAAGACCGGCCGAAACTCCAGGGGAGTCTCGGCCGGCCCGTCATTTCTTCGGCAGGGGGGCGGTTAGCATTCCGCCCTTGGCCGTTGTGGAGCTACTGTTCGATCTTCACCGTATCACCCACGGAGGGCGCTTTGCCGTCCACCATCGAGCACACGGAGAGCTTTTCCTGAACGTCGTCTACCTTGATGCTGCCGGTCTTGGTGAGGGTCACGCTCAGCGGGAGGCCCGTGTCGGGATCCTTGATGACTTCACCCTGCTTGTACATGACAAGGACGGTCCCGACCTGCACCCCTCGGGTGCTGCCAGCGTTGATGTAGACGGTCTTGCCGTCGACTTTGGCGACGCGCGCCGAGAAGGGCACATCGGCCATCTTCGCGATGATGTGATCGACAGCCTGCTTGACGCACTTTTCGCTCGTTTCGCCAAGCGGGGTCTTCTTGAATTTGTCGCCGCCCGCGCTAAAGCCGCCCGCGTAGACGTCCGCGCCCATGCTCTTATACGTACCTTCGGCTTCCGCATCGAACGTGTCGAGCACAACCGTGGTGGTCAGATCGACGAGGCGAAGCTTCATTCCGACCAAGGACGTGACTTTGCTTCCACCCAAGCCAACACTAACGCCGCCAATGGGAACTCCCACGCGACCGCTCTTGCCTTCTTCACCGGGTTCGAACTTGGTCACGGTGCCTTGCACGAGGATGCTCGCACCGACGATCTCGCCAATCTTGAGGGCGGTCTGCGAATTGATTCGTCCGGCCGCGCCGAGGTCCTGTTCTTTGATCGCGTTGTCGAGCTTGGGGCGTTCGACGACGATAAAGCGGCCCGTATCCATGAGGGCGGAAGTGAGCATGGCAGCAAGAACGGGGCCTTCATCCCATCCGAGTTTACCCGCGCCTTCAAACGCATCCACGCATACGACTTGCTTGGGGCCGGAATAGGCAGGGGCGGCAGCCTTCGTCTCGGCTGCCTCCTCGGTCTTTGCTTCTTCCTTCCCTTTGCCCTTCCCTTTGACCTTGTCGAGAATGCCGGCATGAGCCGAAGCGCCCACGAACAGCGCAATCGCTCCCATTGCCAATAAGGAGCTTAACTTAAGACCAAACCGCGTCACGCTACTCTCCTTTGCACGACTAACCATTCTCAATCCTCCCTTTGTTGGTATTCGCACGCCCTTTGGCGCGGAAATCTTGCAGAGTCACCAGATTTGCCTCCTCGTCCCTAGACGACAAAGCGGACGCATAATCTTATCCTCGAACGTCGAAAAATGGCAAATGGGCGGAAAAGGGCAACAGAACGCGCTCGGGCGCTGGTGTTTGGAGAGGTCCCTCCGGGCGTTCATTCGAGGGGATGCCGGTCTTGATTTTGGGAATTGGGTTCCGCAGACTGCTCTATGGGGCTAGGGGCGTTAGCAAACCGGGGAGTCCGAATGAATTCGCAAGAAGCGAAAGAACACTTCAGCACTGCCGACGCGTACTATCGCCGCGCCCGGTACGCGGAGGCACTGGCGTTGCTGGATGAACTGAACGCCGCGTTTCCAAACACGGCGAACATCCTCTTTCCCCGGGCGCGGTGCATGCGCCGGTTAGGCCGCACAAGCGAGGCGCTTCAGATCTGCGACGTCTTGATCAAGCACTTCAAGGACAAGCGCGGCAGCAAGTTAAGGGACGCCATTACCGAGGAGATTTCGCGGCCTCAGACGGAGCCTCAGTCCGAGGATGTACTGCTGCCGAACATGAGTCTGGACGAAATCCTCGGGCCGCCCAAACCCCCGGCATTGCCGCCCGTTGAGCATGAGCATGCCCGCGTGGAGTGGCTGACGACACCGGTGGTCGTGGTGTTGGCGGTGGTGGCCGCGTTTGTGGTGATTACGGTTTTGGCGATGGTGACGGGAGGAGGCGAGCCGTCGACAAGCGGCACGGAGGTGGCCCAGACCGTTACGGCCGAAGCCGTGCCGGCGTTCCGCATGACCGAAGACGGAAATTTCGCGCTCTACGGATGGAAGCTTTCGAAGATCGGATGGATGATCGTTATCATCCTCGTGACGACGGTGCAATACACGATATCGTTGTATATGACGCTACGCGTGTCGAGCAAGCTGCCCGAGGATGATCTCAAAGACAATCTCATCAACATCGGGATTATGTCGCTCATCGGCGCCGCGATGAATTCGATCATTCCCTGCGGAGGCTTCATCGGCAGCATCATCATGCTGCGGAGAACCTATGAACTCGTATTCATCGAGTTCTTCATTCTCTTTGCATTCTATGTCGCCACGTGCATCGTGTTGTATGGACTGCTTGCCTTTGCGTTCATCGGCGGGCTCTTGGCGGTGGGGGCGGCATAAGGAACGGGGGCCTTCGCCCAAGACGAAGACCCCCGCCATACCAAACGCTCCTACGCGTTTAATGGTCTTACCACTCCAAACTACCGGCAGTCTGATACTCCGTTACGCGCGTTTCGAAAAAATTCTTCTCCTTTGATAGATCGATGGTCTCGCTCATCCACGGAAATGGATTGCGCGATCCGTACGCGGCCTTGAGGCCGATGCGCTCGATGCGGCGGTCGGCGACGTATTGCACGTATTCGCGGAACAAGCTCGCGTTGAGCCCGAGAATACCGCGCGGCAAGCAATCCTGCGCGTAGCGGATTTCGTGCTCGACGGCCTCGTCGATCATCGTGCGGATTTCCTGCTGTAACTGAGGCGTCCACACGCCGGGGTTCTCTTCTTTAATGGTATTGATGAGGTCGATGCCGAAATTCAGGTGAATGGATTCGTCGCGGAGGATGTATTGGAACTGCTGGCCGATGCCGGTCATGCGGTTCTGCCGGTGGAACGAGAGGATCATCACGAATCCGCTGTAGAAAAAGATGCCCTCCATCACGACGTAGAAGCCAACGAGGTTCTTCACGAACTGCTGCACGCCTTCAAGGGTTTCCGTGTTGAAGTCGTCGCGCAGGATATCCTCGGTCAGACGCATGACGAATTGGTCTTTGCCTTCGATGGACGCGACCTCGTGGTACATGTTGAAGACTTCGCGCTCGTCGAGACCCAGCGACTCGACGATGTAGTGGAAGGTGTGGGTGTGCACGGCCTCCTCGAAAGCCTGCCGCAGAAGGTATTGGCGCGCTTCGGGGTTGGTGATGTGCTTGAAGATCGCGAGCACGATGTTGTTGCCCACGAGGCTTTCGCCGGTGCTGAAGAAGCCGAGGTTGCGCATGATTACCAAGCGCTCGGCGTCCGTAAGGCTATCGGATTTCCACAGTTCGATGTCTTGCTGCATGGACACCTCGCTCGGGAGCCAATTGTTGTTGCAGCCGTTGAGGTAGTGCTCCCACGCCCATTTGTACTTGAGCGGCATGAGCTGGTTCACGTCGACCTGCTTGCAGTTCAACAGGCGCTTGTCTTCGACGTTGATTCGCTTGGCGAGGTCGAAGGGCTTCGGGGGAATTCCACTGGCGGTGCAACACGCTGACATGAGTGCGTCTCCTTCCTCAGAGATAAATGAAGCGAACCACGAAATACACAAAGCACACGAAAAGGAGAGGGAAGCGGGA
>JBHEKO010000554.1:0-5176 GCA_041859475.1 Candidatus Hydrogenedentales bacterium | reverse complement strand
AGGATTTCGCTCGGTAGTGTCGGGCACCCAAGTTGCCCAGCGCAACGCTCAAGACGGCGTCAGTCTCGTGCAGACCGCAGAAGGTTCGCTGAGTGAATCGACGAACATTCTGCAGCGTATGCGCGAGCTGGCCGTGCAGGCGGCGAACGGCACGCAGAGCGCGTCCAATCGCAAGGCGCTGCACGACGAAGTGGTTCAACTGCTGGCGCAGATTGACGATATTGCGCAAGACACCGAGTTCAACGGCATTCGCGTTTTGAGCGCCGCTCAAAGCGTCACGCTCCAAGCCGGCGCGCAACAAGGCCAGACGTTGATACTTACCGTAAACGGCGCGTCTACGCGCGATCTGGGCATCAGCACCGTCAACATCTCGTCCATCGCAGGCGCGGTTTCCGCGCTGGCCACGCTCGATTCCGCGATCAACAGCGTGTCCTCGCTCCGGGCAACGTTCGGTGCGTTCCAGAACCGTCTCGAGTTCACGATCAATACACTGGCGATTCAAGAGGAGAACTCCTCCGCCGCGCAAAGCGCGATCCGCGATGCCGACATTGCCCGTGAAACCATTTCCTTTACGCGCAACCAGATTCTGGTGAGCGCGGGCACGACCGTATTGGCGCAGGCAAACGTGCTGCCTCAAACTGCGTTGACTTTGTTAGGGTAATCGGATTGCCCTGACGCGCACGGTGCGCGCCCGGGCATTCCGAGCGGCGTTTCATTTCCGCATCGCGGTGAATGAGCGCCGGCATGCAGGCAAAAGTTGGACGGAATGTCCCGTGGCAGGCCTCGGCCTTCCGCGGGCAAAACGCCGAGACTTTCGCTGGGAGACGACCTATGGGAGTACCAAGCGTGACGGGACAGGAGCTCCGTGCTCTTGCCACTCCGTCGGTGGCTCGGACTCCTTCTGGCGGCGTTCCCGAGTCAGCGCCAAAAGAAGCGGCGCGTGTTGCGCCTGAAAGTCCTCAGCCTACCCAGGCTGGTGTGACCAAGGTGAAGACGGAATCGACGATTCAACGGACTGGAACTCGAATCAGGATTGACGACGGCACCAAACGCATCGTAGCCCAAATCCTTGACGAGAACCGGGAAGTCATCAAACAGATTCCGCCCGAAGACCTGCTGCAAATCGCTGCGCGGTTGCGTCAGCTCGAGGGGCTCATGTTCGACTCGGACGCCTAGAGCGTCCTACGTACAGACCATCACGACTGGCCCCGGCGACACTCAGTGTCGCCGGGGTTTCCACTATTGGCTGTCTCGTCGCGGTCCATCCCAGCTCTCACGCTCATCGCGGGGCGCGCATGCCGCGAGCAGTGTGAGGATCGAGGGCATCGTTTCGGCGATATTTCCAGCCGTGTCGTGTGGAGGAGTCCGGCCGACCCCGGCTGTTCTCTTGAGGGGGCGTTTAGCGAGAGATGTATTGGATGGTGGCTTGGAGGCCTTCCAGCAGTCCCACGTTGGGCTCCCATCCGAAGATGCGCTTAGCCAAGTCATTGGCGCAGATGTTCTTCTCCACCTCGCCGGGCCGGATCTCTCTGAGATGGGGTTCCTTGTCGAAGCCGATGACTTCTTTCAAGGCGGCAAACAACTCGGTGACGGTCGTGCCGGTTCCCTGCGAAATGTTGATGATGCGATTGTCGCCCTTGTGTAGCGCCAAGACATTTGCACGCGCGACATCATCCACGTACACGTAGTCGCGCACGGGTTTGCCGAACCCGTACAGCGTCGGCGTTTGCCCCGTCAGCATGAGGTTGGCGAGCACGGCGCAAACGCCACATTCGCCATGGGGGATTTGTCGCGGTCCGTATACGTTGGAATAGCGGAGAATCACGTACGTCAGTGGATGCGCGCGCGCATACATCTTGAGGTATTCCTCGGCAGCGAGCTTGCTCGCCGCGTACGGGCTCATGGGCGCGGGAGGAGTGTCCTCCGTCGCGGGCAACACCTCGGGCGCGCCATAGATGGTGCCGCCGCTAGAAGAGAAGATGAATCGCTTGACGCCGGTTCGAACCGCGGACTCCAGCAGAGCAATCGTGCCAACCACATTCGTCATTGCGTCGAAGGTGGGATCCGCTACGCTTGCCGTTACGTTCATCTGCGCCGCCAGGTGGTAGACCACTTCGGGAGCGGTTTCCGTGAAGAGCGAAGCTACCTCGGGGGACGCGATATCCAACGGATGAAAAGAAGCCTGTGGATTGACGTTGCCTCGGACGCCCGTAATCAGGTTGTCCACCACCGTGACCGTGTGACCCGCCTCGATCAAGCGATCGACAACGTGCGAACCGATAAATCCAGCTCCCCCGCTTACGAGAATTCTCATGGGTGGTCCCCTCGGTTAATCCGTGCTGTCGCGCTACGGACTGGTCGATCGGCGGCATCATATCCGGGCGAAAGAAGCGATTGCGAATCAAGCATAGCCGTCCGGCAAGGCCATTGCGTTCCCGCGGAATCCGGCTTAGCCTTGCGCTGCGAGCGTCTCGCGGCGAGCACTTGCCCTTGAGCGTTGCAGCGTCTCGAAGAGCAAGCAGGCCTGGTGAATGCAATCTTCGGCCTCCTGGTGCATGTGGCATTCCATGTACCACGTGGCGAGCCGCTCGCGAATCTCCAATGTAAAGGGGAAGTGCTTCTGGCAGATTTCCAGCACGCGAAGCGCCTCCTCCTGGCGTCCTGCTTCCCAATACGCTTCCGCAAGCGGCCGCGACACCGTCGTGTTCTCGGGGTCCAACTCGAGGGCTTGCGCGAAATGTTCGACGGCCGAGTCCCCATTGCCTCGCGCCCGCTCGAGGTGTCCCAAGCGGGCATGAGCCTCCGCGTGCAGAATGGAAAGCGTAGTCTCATGGAGAGGCAACGCATGCAACCATCGCATCCACGTTTCGAAGGCAAACCAACCAAGCAGTTCGCGCTCGCCTTCGAGCGAATTTGCCGCTAGCGTCGCGCGAAGGTAGGGTTCCGCGTCGCTGGAAAGCCATTCCGCCGCAGTGGCGGCGTTGAGTGCATAGGGAGCCGAGTTGGGAGAGAGCTTGTGGGCGCGTTGCGTCATGGTGAGCGCTAGTTTCACGCGTTTCGAGTCGATAGTCTCAGGGGGTGGGAAGAGGAGGCTCTTCGCGACAAGCGTCCAAGTCCGCGGATCATCAGGCGCTATCCGCGCGGGATCTCCCATGATCTGCGTCTTTATGGGGCCGTAGCTCTTGCGCAAAGTCGAGGCGTACTGGAGCGCAGTCTGATAGACCCTCTCGGATTCCGGCAGGTTGCGAAATGGCCTTCCGCTTCCCGGTTGCGCCAAGGCCCAGTCGATGATGCGATCGATGCGCTGCTCCGGCGCGAAGCGCGAGATGCGCGAATGGGCGGTCTCCACGATCGCATTGGCCGCATCCGGATTCTGAAGGTAATAGGTGAGGCGCTCCTCAAGATCCTCCTCGCTGTAGAGGACCACGTCCCGGCCATCCTCGAACGAGTCGCGCACTTCATGGTTGGTGTCCTCAAGAAAGGCAAGCGACCCGCACGCCATGGTCTCGAAAAGCCGCAGGTTGACCTCGCCGCGCACCGAATTGTTGAAGACAATCTTGGCGCGGTCCAGCAGGCGGCCGTAATCTTCGTCGAACACTCCGTCTGCAAGGACCACATGATAGCGGTCCGACATTTTCGCGATGCGCTCCAAGTAGACGCCGCGCTTGCGGTAGTGGGCGAGATTCAGACTGCCCACGTAGAGGATATCGATGTCTTTCTCCGCGCCGTAACGACAGTGGTACCGAGGATCGTGCGCGTAAAGTGGAAACAGGTGATGGGGCGCGATCCCGTTTCCCCGCAATACTTCAACGCCCTTCTTGTCGCTCAACACGAGGTCATATCTGCCCAGATTGACCGCCAGGCATGGGTAGAACAAGTTCCAGTCGCCTGCCATGGCCACGGTCGGGATGGGCGAATCCTCGATGCCCAAGGGCGGTGGGTCGTTCTCGGGAAACCAGCACAGGGCAAGGTCTGGGGTCCATTCCCCGCCCATACGGTCAAGGATGGCTTGCCAGTTGTCCTGCAGCGGGTCGAACCGGTAGTCGACCGCGCCTTCAGTGCCTAGGGTGCGAATTTCATGAGGCCCGCGATATCGCGCCAGAACCTGGTGATGCCGGAAGAATGGCTGGCCAAGGCATACTACACGCATAGGTACTACCGGCGAATCCTCTGCTGTGGAACCCCCCACATACTGCTTGTCGAGTGTTGCGTTTCACCCGACTCGAACCCCATTATGCTTGTAGAATAGAACAGTCCCATGTTCGATTCAACCCGCTCTTGCCAATTGACGACAACACGGGAATTGCTCTTCAAGATTCAGGGGAAATCACGACGCGTGGAATGCACCAAGCTTCAGGAATGCCAAGAATCAACCCTCCGAGATCGAATCTCCGAAGTGGGGGGGATTCGAAATCTGCTCTACTTTCTTCTCGCCAAGCGGGACTTTTCCTCCATTGACGAATTGGCTTCTCACGATGACGCCCAAGATGAAAATGCCCGCCGCATGTTTGACGCAATATCTTTGGGGCGCGAGTGCGGCGGCGCCGAATCGCTTGCCGCGCGCCTCGACGGCGAACAGGATCCGTGGCTACACTACACCGCAGCCAAAGCCCTGCTGAGAGAGGAGAAGACGCAAGCCGCCATCGCCGTTGCGTCGCGCTACCTTCGCCTCTTTCAGAAAGACTGTCTGCTGCTGAACCTCGCCGCGAAGAGCCTCGCGGCGCTCGGAGAACAAGAACTTGCTTCGCGATTGATAGAGTCGAGTCTGAAGCTCAACCCCGTCCAAGCCGACATGGCCGCTCTGAAGGACTGCCTTCAAACGGGGCGCCCTTGGCCCGCACCGCTGTACTTGGATCCATTGCCCATGGCTCAATGCGTGGCATTCTATGTTCCCATTTACAACGTGGAACGCTATATCCGGCAGGCCATCGAAGGGCTGATTGCCCAGAACTACCCGCTCTCCGAAATCATCGCCGTGGACGACGGGACTCCCGACCGTTCGATAGAGATCGCGATGGAGTATCCGGTCCGCATCGTGCGGCACGAGCACAACCGGGGGTTGGCAGCGGCAAGAAACACGGCGATGAAACACGCATCCGCGCCCTATGTCGGTTCCGTCGACAGCGACGCCGTCCCCGATCCCGGCTACACCAAATACGCCATGATGGAATACGAG
>JBHEKO010000257.1:0-9646 GCA_041859475.1 Candidatus Hydrogenedentales bacterium | reverse complement strand
GCGACGCCATGGGCGAAGCGAGCACGCCCGAGGGAACCTACCTCAGCATGGTCAAATACAACGTCGATACCATCGTAAAGGCATTGCGCTAACCATGACGAAACTGACAGCCTCCCCTCCCCCAATCGACGTGCACGATCTCACGGTCGCCTATCGGCATCGTCCGGTACTGTGGGATATCGACGTGGCGTTTCCGGAAGGCAAGCCCATCGCCGTCGTCGGCCCGAACGGAGCAGGCAAGAGCACGCTCATCAAAGCCGTGCTGGGCCTTGTCCCCCTGGCGTCGGGGCGCGTCCAGATCTTCGGCATGCCCATTCACCAGGGCAGACGCCTCGTCGCTTACGTGCCGCAACGAGAATCCGTGGATTGGGATTTTCCCACCACCTCGCTCGACGTAGTACTCATGGGACGCTACGGCCATCTCCCCTTGTTTGGCCGCCCCCGCAAGCGCGACTATGAAATCGCGAAGAGTTGTCTCGATAAAGTGGGGATGGCCGACCTCGCCAATCGCCAGATTAGCCAATTGTCGGGCGGGCAACAGCAGCGCGTGTTTCTCGCGCGCGCCCTCGCCCAGCAGACACAAGTCTATCTCATGGACGAGCCGTTCGCAGGCGTCGACGCCGCCACCGAGAAAGCCATTGTCGATCTCCTTCGCGAACTCCGGGAGCAAGGCTGCACGGTCGTCGTGGTCCACCATGACCTGCAGACCGTGCCCGAGTACTTCGATTCCGTGCTCCTGATCAATCTGCACATGATCGCCTTCGGCGACGTCCAGACGGTATTCACCCCCGAAAACCTGAACAAAACCTACGGTGGCCGCCTCAACCTCCTCACGGAAGTCGGCGAAAAACTGCGCGGCCAGGAATGGAAGGCCCGGCAATGAACTCATCGCTGCCTCCCTGGCTTGAGTTCTTCACCTTCTCCAGCGAGAACGCGCGCCTCGTGTTGTTCGGATGCGTGTTGCTGGGCCTCACATCCGGCGTCATCGGCTGCTTCGCGTTTCTACGCAAGCGCTCCCTGATGGGTGATGCCCTCGCGCACGCGGCTCTGCCCGGCGTATGCGCCGCATTTCTGCTCACGGGCACGAAGGACCCCATCGTCATTCTCGTCGGCGCGGTGGTCGCCTGCTGGCTGGCCGCTCTCTCCATCGACCTGATCGTACGTCACACGCGCTGCAAAGAAGACAGTGCGCTCGGCATGGTCCTATCCGTCTACTTCGGCGTCGGCGTGCTCATGCTCACCTACATCCAACGCAGCGGAAACGCCGCGCAATCGGGACTCAACCGCTTCCTATTTGGGCAGGCCGCCGCCATGCTCAAGCGCGACGTGTGGACCTTCGGCGTGCTTTCCGTTCTGTTAATCGGCGTCGTCGTCGTCGCGTACAAAGAATTCAAGGTCGTCTCGTTCGATCCCCAATACGCGCGCACCGCCGGAGTGCCGACCCGCCTCGTCGAGACGGCCATGGCCACGCTCATCGTGCTCGCGGTCGCCATCGGCCTCCAAGCCGTCGGAGTCGTGCTCATGGCCGCCATGCTGGTCACGCCCGCCGCTGCTGCCCGCTACTGGACCCATCGCCTCAGCACCATGCTGGTCCTCGCCGGCGGATTCGGCGCGCTCAGCGGGGCCATTGGCGCCTACGTCTCGTATCTCGGCCCACGCATGCCAACAGGGCCGTGGATGGTTGTCAGCATCACGAGCCTGTTCCTTATATCGCTGTTCTTTGCGCCACGCCGAGGCGTGTTTGCGCGTATCCTCCAAATGCGCAGCACCCGCACGCGCACCTCGATGGAGAACGTCCTTCGCACCCTATACGTGCTCGGCGAGAAGGAGCAACGCGTAAACGCCGCTCGTACCCTGGCCGATCTCTTGAAGCATCGCCCGATGAGCCTGCACGCCATGGACAAGACGCTGAGCATGCTCATCGAGCAAGGTCTTGCCGAGGAATCGCTGCAAGGCCGCTACTCCCTCACCGGTGCAGGCATCGAGCGCGCCGCGCGCTTGACCCGCATTCACCGCCTGTGGGAACTCTACTTGACCCGAAAACTCGAACTCGCCCCGGACCACGTTCACGACGATGCCGACGAGATCGAACACATCATCACTCCGGAATTGGAGGAACGCCTTATCGCAGCCCTCGACAACCCCGACGCCGACCCCCATGCGAGCCACATTCCCGTTCCGGCGGGCATGGGTGCGGGCGCCGCTTCAAGGATCTCGAAATGACCAATGCCATGTGGACTATTCTGATCGGGTGCCTGGCCTCCGCTTCGTGCGCCCTGGTCGGCTGTTTCCTCGTCCTGCGCCGCCAAGCCATGATGGGAGATGCCATCAGTCACAGCGTACTGCCCGGCATCGTGATTGCCTTTCTCATCACGCATAGCCGAAACACCTTCCCCATGCTGGTGGGAGCAGGCGCACTCGGATTGCTCACGACATTCATGACCGACATCCTTGAACGTCACGGAAAGCTGCAATCCGACGCATCCATGGGCGTAACCTTCACCTGGCTCTTCGCCATCGGCGTCATCCTCGTCTCTGCCTTCGCGGGCCAAGTCGACCTCGACGCCGATTGCGTCCTCTACGGCGAAATCGAAAACGCCCCGCTCAACCTCGTCTTTTTCGGCGACACCCCCATCGGCCCCCGCGCCGTGTGGATTCTAGGAGCCGTCGCGATTGCGAACGTGGCCTTCATTTCCCTCGGCTACCGCCAGTTGAAGTTGTGCTCCTTCGACCCGGCCCTCGCCGCCGCCATCGGAATCAATGTCACCCTATGGCACTACCTGCTCATGGGATTCGTGTCCCTGACCACCGTCGGCGCATTCGAGAGCGTCGGAGCCATCCTCGTCGTCGCCCTGCTGATTGTCCCCCCAAACACGGCCTATCTGCTGACCGACCGTCTCTCGCTCATGCTCGTCTACTCGGCGCTCATCGGCATGGCCGCATCCGTAGGCGGCTATTTCCTCGCCTCCTGGCTCGACGGCTCCACTGCCGGGGCCATCTCCGTCGTCAGCGGCCTGCTCTTCATCCTCGCGGCCCTGTTTTCACCGGCGCACGGCGCCATTCCCCGCTACTTCGCACGCCGCCGCGCCGTGCGCATGCCCGCGTGCGAGTCTCCAGCGAGTGGGGGCTGATGCAAACGATTCCAACCCCATTCATTCGTGGGAAGGGTTCTCGGCGAGTCTCAGTAGAATTGCCACGCGGCTTCCATCAAACGCAATCAACGCAGCCAACGCCAGGTAACAGCCGGGCACAAGATAGAACGCGGTGCTCAATCCCCCGCTTTGGTTTCCCACGTATCCCATCAGCCACGTAAAGAAACCGCACCCCGGCACGCCCGCGCACGAAAGCAGTATGAACAACATCGTTGTGTCGTTTTCGTGCAGCTTGTCCGCGCAATGGCTCTGCACGCTCGGCCAGTAGGGAGCCGTTGCGATTCCCGCCACGAACAGCAACCCGAAGAAGAGCCACAGGTTCGTGACGATGGGAAACAGAAAGGTCACCGCCGCGCCGCCCAATGCCGAATACAAAACAAGAGATTTCAAATGCTCCTGCTTGATGAGGTATCCCCAACCCGTTCTCCCGAGCACCATCCCCCCAGCGAAGAACGCCGTGCCGACTCCCCCGGCCCACGCGGCTGCCGTGAAGCTCAATTGGATGTAACTGGCGCACCAAAAGGTCAGACAAAACTCGCCTCCGCCTGCAACGAACATTGCGGCGAAGAACACCCAGAACCTTGGCCTGCGGCAGACCGCTGCCGCGTGGTTCCACGTCGATCTCCAGTGAACGCGCTCGGCGGACTCGTCGTGTCGCATCGATGAGATTGAGGGCAGAAGCAACATCGCGGCGGGAATCAGCGCCAACATCGCCACTGCCCCGGTTATCACTCTCCAAGAGACCCCCAGGGAAAGCATCAATCCAGTAATGAGAACGGTCGCAAGTACGCCCACCGACCAGAAGGCGTGTGAAAAATTGATGTAGCGCCCCGGCTCTTTGGGGTGCAAATCCTGTACAAACGGCGTGGCCAACCCTTCGATTGTGCCTTCACCGAGCCCCGCTATCATTAGGGCAAGGAATAACACGCTGTACGCGGGGGCCACGGCGCACAAGCCCATGCCGATCCCCATCAGCAAGACGGACCATCCAAGCGTGCGCCTCATTCCCCAGCGCCCGGCGGCGAACCCACACAGAAGCATCGACCCGACCATCGGAATGGTGCGCCCAAGATGCAGCGCGCCACCAGCGCTCATCCCCCCCGATTCAAGGGTGAAATGGAGTTCGCGCGCCATCAACACCAGTACCACTGGCACCACCACTGAACCCGAAGCATAGGCAAAAAAAGTGAAAAATGTGGCGTAGTCGTACCGGCCAAAGTTCATTCTGCGCGATCGATGCATAGTAGTCTGCAGTAAGTCCTTTTCTTCGGCTGGGAGTTAGTTGGGAAGACCAAAGTACCGCGCGCAACTGTCGAAATATCTCCAGTCGGGCCGCACGCGCCCCATTCCCCCTTGTGGAAACAGTACCCGCGAGTTCGGGCGTGGTCAAGCCAAGGACGCCTCAGCGATGGGATGACCGTGCTGTAGCCGGCGATGGCGCCCGATCGAACGTTGTGCCCTATTGACGATTTGCGATCACTCGGATAGCATAGTGCTCTTGCAGTCTCGGCATGTAGGGTTGTGGCTCCTGGTGCAATGCACGGTTCTGGGCGCGGACATTCGCGGGATATCCAATATCCATCGCTGTATTCCCGCGCAGGCTGAATGCCAAGAGAAGGCGGAGGGCAGATACGATGACTCGCAGCAAGCCAAAGGTATCAACCAAGACGTCCGAGGTAAGCGCTCCCAAAGGCTGGCTGGGGTACCCTCGAAAGCTCTTCGATAAAGAAAAAGAACTCGTCAATGCGCGAAGAGAGAAGACGCCTTCTTCCTCCAGTTTTTCCAAACATTCGGAGGATCAGCAATGCTGGTCCGATGATGTAGTCGGTTTGGCCATCTCCGGCGGCGGGATACGGAGCGCAACGTTCGCACTGGGAATTCTGCAGAGCCTTGCCAAAAAGAGCTTGCTCCGCAGAATCGATTTCCTTTCCACCGTATCCGGAGGGGGATACATTGGCTCGTTCTTGGGGCGGCTGTACACCAGGGACGACCTTACGGAAGCCGTCAAGTCCGCCCGCCCCCAGAGCGAAACAGAGGAGAACTCGCAACCGGCGAAGGTAGAAGCCATACTGAAGACCCCGCGTTCCGCGCCCGTCTACTGGTTGCGCGAAAACGGCCGATACCTCGCCCCCAATGGAGCAAGCGATATTGTCGTGGCCGTCGGCAACACCGTGCGCAATTGGATAACCATTCATTTAGTGACTTTTTCCACCATCTTCTTCCTCTTCCTGTCTCTGTGCGCACTCCGCTTCTGCGTTCCAGAGACTGCAGCCACCCTTCCGATGGCCAATACCCTTAAGTCACTCTACGAAGCAGTGAGGGATCTGCCACCAACGATGGCGACGGAGGCACACAGACTTCTTTGGTGGAGCCCCCTCCTGAACGTGCCGATTAAGCTGGTCCTCGCCATTTGTGTGGCGTTCCTTGCGATGTATCTCGTGGCGACTTTCGGCACGAACGGTTCCCGGAACGCGAGGGTGCGACGCATCCTGACGGACTTGTTCTCTTGGTCGTTGGTTTGGGTATGCGTCTTCTTCGCCATTGGCTTCATAGACACGCTTGGCCAATCGCTTGTGTGGGCGCTTGCGGAAGAAGGCAGGTCGAATGTCTCCCGATGGCTCGCAGGGTCGCTCGGCGCCGCCATCTCCGCATTGGCCATTGGCGCAAGCTCGGCCAAACGGGTCATCGGCCTGTTCGGCGGCGAGGACAAGAAGCCGCGCGGGCTCGGCATCCTCCTGAATGTCGGCGCCCCAATCGCCGCCTTGGGGCTCACCGTCGCCTATCTCACAGTCATTTCCGCGTGCGCCCATTGCGTTGTATGGGGGTACGACTACGCGCCCGCCAAAACTCCCGCTGCACAGCATTCACAGCCAGAACGCATGGTCATTTCCCAATTCGAGGACACTGCTTTGCTTATGGAAGGAAAGGCGAAGGAAGGGCGGTCGCTGGCCGATCTGCACATCAAGGTGAACCATCGGCGCCTACTTTTCTTCTGGAGCACAACCCTACTCTTGACACTCGGCCTGGGCTTTTCCCTGCATGTCGTCAATATGTCTACGTACTTGCCGCTGTATAGCGCCCGCATTACACGAACGTACCTCGGGGCAACTAATCCAGAGCGCTGGAAGCCAAGCGGCGCTCCCATTACGAAGCCGCTGCCCAATGAAGATGTCGATCTCGCGGAATATCGTCCGCACGAAAAAGGCGGGCCCTTGCACATAATCAACACCACATTGAACGAAACCATCTCGGGCCAGTCGTCCATCGAGCAGCACGATCGAAAGGGGCTAAACTTCGCACTGGGACCTGCGTGCATGAGCGCGGGCGTCCAGCACCATGCCTTTTGGCAATCCCCCAAGAACGAGCCCCTCCTGCCACCCGACCTTGAGAGTGTCACACACCAAGGCCTAGCAGAGCCCGCAACGAACCAAGTCGGAATCGAACCCGTGTACGAAACCGAAGGCGGATTCCGAGTCTTCTGCAAAAAGGAAGACGGGAATCTGGCCCGACCGGAGCGTCTCTCCCTCGGCCAATGGGTTGGGATATCGGGCGCGGCCTTCTCCACGGGACTCGGCTATCGTACGAATTGGTCCTTGAGCTTTCTGGCGGCGTTCTTCAATGTGCGCTTGGGGTACTGGTGGGACAGCGGCATCTACCGAAAAGACCGGGCGAAAATCTCCTCAAGCACGCCTCTCTCTCCGCTCCGGGAACTCGGGGCCACACTGAGTCAACATTTCCCCACGCAAGCCCTCCTCTTCTGCGAGTTGCTGGCCCGATTTCCGGGTACCTCCCGGCGCCACTGGTATCTGTCCGACGGCGGGCACTTCGAGAACTCCGCTTGCTACGAACTCATCCGCCGCCGAATCCCCTTTATCATCTGCTGCGACGATGGCGCCGACCCCAACTACGAGTTCTTCGACGTGTCTAACCTGGTGCGGCTTGCACGAACCGACTTCGGGGCCGAAATCATCTTTGCCGGTTCGGACCCCAAGTCAGCCGTTGGCAGCCTGGATGACGTGCGCCCTCACGTGACGGACCACGTCAAACAGGACGCAGACTCGGCGCCGCCTCGCTATTCGAAAGCACACGCCACACTGGCGACCGTGAAGTATGCAGACACAGGAGAAGAAAGCCATATCCTCTTCATCAAACCGACTCTTTCTGCCGATATGCGTCGCGACATCCTCAACTATGCCGAGGCGCATCCCTCGTTCCCGAACGAGTCGACCTTGGATCAGTTCTTCGACGAAAGCCAGTGGGAAAGTTACCGGAAGCTCGGGGAAACCATTGGCGATTCCCTATTTGAGACGATCGGCGACGGAGACTCTTTGAAATGCCATTTCGTCAAAGGCAAGCCCGCACCTGACGATGAGAAAAAGAAGCGATCCACTCCAAGACGAGAAACCAAGTAGTAGCGAAGCCTATGACGGCCATCGACATCGTTGTTACTGTCGAGGCCCTCGTCTTCGGCATGGCTCCACGTGGAGACGAAATCGATCTGGATCTGGTCTTCTTCAGCGGTACGCCTGCCCGTGAAATCGATCTGATGGAGATTCACATGGAGAAGCCCACACTCAGCGTCACAACGACCCGTGAAGAAACCAAGGAGAAGATCCGCTTCAAAGCAAGGTTCCACATTGCCCCGGAGGTTCCGCTGGGCCCCATCGTCAACAAGGTCACCGCCACGCTTCGCGTGGGCAACGAAGAGGCCACACTCTCGATACCTGTCCAAGGGGAGGCCGTCGGCGACGTCCGCGGATACGCTCACGTTGCGCCAACCGTACACCCCGCATGCGCTCTCACGCACCGTTCCTTGAATGACCGGGGCGCGGTGCATAAAATGGCGGCTCGAGTCCTTGTGAACGTGAAGAATCCATGTCCTGTTGGAAGGCTACTGTACCGCATCGCTTGATTCTGCAATCGTACCGCCGGCTTCCAGCCGGCCCTTAGCCAAGTGTGAATTGTACCGCCGGTTTCCAGCCGGCCCTTAGCCCAGTGTGATTTGTACCGCCGGCTTCCAGCCGGCTCTTAGCCAAGTGTGAATTGTACCGCCGGCTTCCAGCCGGCTCTTAGCCTAACCACAGGAATTCCCGAGTCCCAATTTCGGCTCAAACGAACCTCTAGGGGTGACCACGTGAATCCCGAACGAATTAGAGCCCTTCTGGAGTCCGTTTCCGAAGGGAAAGTGACTCCCAGCGAGGCATTTGAGCGCTTGCGTTCCTTGCCCTTCGAAGACCTTGGGTTCGCCAAGCTGGACCATCACCGAAGCTTGCGGCAAGGAACCCCGGAAGTGATCTTCGCGCAAGGCAAGACACCGGAGCAAGTAGCCGAAATTGTCGGGCGCATGCGCGTGCACGGCAGCAATGTGCTGGCGACGCGCTGCAGTGCGGAGGTCGTTAGCGCGGTCAAGGCCGCGCATCCCGACGTTGTCCACCACGAAGCCGCGCGCGCCCTTACGCTGACGCTGCAAGCGCCCAAAAAAACGGGCGGATACGTGGGCATCGTATGCGCCGGCACATCCGATATACCGGTTGCCGAAGAGGCGCTGGTCACCTGCGAAGCGATGGGCGCGACATGCCGGCGAATCTACGACGTGGGCGTCGCGGGCATTCATCGCCTGTTCAACCAACATGACGCGCTTATCGGCGCGAACGTGCTCGTCGTATGCGCGGGCATGGAAGGCGCCCTTCCCAGCGTGGTCGCGGGTCTCGTCGATGTGCCGGTGATTGCCGTGCCGACGAGCATCGGCTACGGCGCGAACTTCGGAGGCGTTGCGGCCCTGCTGGCAATGCTGAATTCATGCGCAACCGGCGTCTCCGTGGTGAATATCGACAATGGGTTTGGGGCGGGTATGCTCGCCTCCATGATCGACCGGCTGGCTGCCAAAATTCCTCAACACGAAGCGAAGGACTCATGAAGACACTCTATTTCGATTGTTTCAGCGGAATCTCGGGGGACATGACCGTCGGCGCGCTCCTGGATTTGGGATTGGATTTCGACAAGCTGAAAGCTGCCCTGGAATCGCTGGGCATCGCCGGCTACAGCGTCAGCCTCGAAAAAGTGAAGAAGAAGGGCGTGGTCGCCTCGCAGTTCAAAGTGGAGTGCGACCCAAATGAGAAGCAGCCCCACCGGCATCTCCGGCATGTTTTGGAGATTATCGGCAAAGGAAATCTCCCGGACCAAGTGAAATCCGCAAGCACGGAGACCTTTCGCCGGATCGCGGAGAGCGAAGCCGAAGTCCACGGCACAACCGTCGAAAAGGTTCACTTCCACGAAGTGGGCGCAATCGATTCGATTGTAGACGTCGTCAGCGCGCATTTCGCGTTGCACGAGATCGGATTTTGCCATATCTATGCCTCGCCGTTGCACGTAGGTTCCGGCACGGTGACCTGCGACCACGGCGTAATGCCCGTGCCCGCGCCTGCGACGGCGCTCTTGTTGCGCGGCGTACCCTCCTATGCGTGCCCGGAAGTCACCGGCGAACTCGTAACGCC
>JBHEKO010000207.1:0-2595 GCA_041859475.1 Candidatus Hydrogenedentales bacterium | reverse complement strand
TACATTTTGCAGATAAGGCCCCACTGCTTGAGATTGTTCTGACAAGATGCCCGTCGTGCGGCTTCGCGTGCGCGCGCTAGCGCGGGAAGCAGTATGGCCGCAAGAATACCGATGATCGCAATGACCACCAGCAATTCAATTAGCGTAAATCCTCGTTTTCCAGTCATTGCAGACACTCCCACTATCCAAGATAGGGATTTAAGGATGCCAAGAGTTCACAGCCCGATTATAACGCAGTGTGTCGCGGCGCGTGTCGATTCCTATTCGCGTTCACCTCCTCTCCCACTCCTCGCGTCAGCCTTCCCCATTCCCAATCTCCCGCGGGCTTCGCCGTACTTCGCCCGTAGACTGCATGCTCACACCCTCTCGAACGCCGTGTCTTCCACATCGGCCTCCAATGCGTCCGCCACTCCCAGAGCCTGATAGATGCCCACTCCGTAAGGGGCAAGCTGAATTGATCCGTCCACAACCGGCGCCCCATGTAGGCCCATGAGATTGTGCGTGATGAAACGCCCCGGCGACTTGGCGCGCAGAAGGTCGATCTGCTCCTGCTGAAAAGAGACTGTCGCGTCCGACTGAAACCTACGAAAGTCCAACTGCAACGAAGGATTATGGACGTCGCCGCACTTCGCCTCCCACGGCAACGGGATCTGCGGCCAATCCGTATACTCGTGGCTCCAGAAAACCGTGCCCCACGACGCGTTCAGGACATCGAGAGTCGCGTACTTCTTCTGCAGCCACTGGTGGAAAGCGGCGTGACAAACCGGACAGTAACAAAGGTTCGCGCTGAATTCGTTGTCCGTCTGCCAACCAATGACCGCCTCGTCATTGCCGAAACGCGACGCCATCGCGTCGATGACCTGCCGCGCGTGCCGCCGCATGTCGGGGTGATCGTCAATGACCCAAGACGAATGCTGCTCGATCAGACATCGCGTGGGGCGCTGGCGGACCATATTCGTCGAAGTGATTCCGGAGTTTGAGTCGTGCGAGCTCTAGAGTAGACCCGCTCGGAATCAGATGGTTCGAACGGAGGCTCGTTCGATGAGGGCATGCTCAATGACATGCTCCATGCCGCCACGCCGATGCTTTCCGTTGATGGCCGCCAGGAGCATATCGGCGGCGATCTCACCGATACGCCGCGGGAAGACGGAAAGGGTCGTCAATGGAGGGCCAAGCACTTCGCCGAGTTCGATGCCATCGAACCCAACCACGCTCAGATCCTCGGGGATGCGTAACCCCAGTTCATAGGCCGCCTTATAGACGCCTATCGCCACGAGGTCGTTGCAACAGACCATGGCGCTTGGGCGCGCTTCGGCATCCCCGAGCACCTTGATGGCGGCACGGTACCCATCGGACGACGTGTCGCCCGCGCGCACGGCCATGGAACTGTGAAACTCTATCTCGTGCGCGACCAAGCTCTCCATAAAACCAAGTATCCGCTCCTTGGCCGTGGCGGATTGGCTGGGCCCCGTCAGGCATGCGATGTGGCGGTGTCCACGTTCAATCAAGTAGTTGGTAGCGTCCCGGCTGCACTTGCGGTCGTCGAACCAGACAGAACTGGTATGAATGCCCGGCGCCCTCATAATGGTCACGAGGGGTCTATCCAAGGCAACGACCTTGCGTATGTGAGATTCATAGCGCGCCATCTCGCCGGCCGCCATGATGTATCCGCGCAGATTGTACTCGCCGATGGCGTCGAATGCCGCTATCCCTTCTCGGGGATATACATCCGATCCATAGTGAAGCAAATGATGAAATCTCTCAGGGGCGAGCACCGCATCTATACCGGAAATCAACTCGGTATAGAAGGGATTGTTGATATTTCCGACCACCACACCGACAATCTTCGACAATTCGGCCACCATCGAACGCTGAACCAAGCCGTTCTGATAGCCGTGCTCTCGCAGCACATCAAGAACCTTCTCCCGGGTCTTCTCGGTTACTCCCGCCTTCCCGCCGAGAACCGCGAACACCGTCGTCCGCGAAACCCCGCTTAGGTCGGCTATGTCCTTTGCCGTAAGCATTTTATGACTAATTTCTGGCGTATCGTGAGCTTGCCCGGTATGAGACCTTTCTACGTGAACCATCGTATACCCATTCGCTCATTACTGTCAACAGTTCTGAGAATTACCATACAACACCGCCAACAGACCTATTGACTATCGTGCAATTATATGATTTACTATAAACGGTTGATAGTGTACTTTGTCGCGTCCGCAGCTTCAGGCCTTCACGCGGGCAATTGCCCCGCGCTTCTGCCATGCCGGGGGCCGGCTACATTCCGTAGACCGGCCCCCCCCTTCATTGAGGATTGCCAAGCCTCGTCCACGCATTAGGTGAAATTCGCGCCTGTATACCGTCTAATAGGAGTCGAGAGTTGGAAAGCCTTATCCGCATCGGCAGATTCATGATACCAAGTAAACGGAACCTACTACGCGCGTTCGTTATCCTAATCGCAGCGATGGGAGAAGCATACGGCATGCAGTTCTACGTCAGCCCGGACGGCAATGACTCGAACCCGGGCACATCGCCCCAGTCTGCCTGGAAGACGCTATCCAGGGTCAACCAGCAGGACCTCGAACCAGGCGACACCGT
>JBHEKO010000757.1:0-5601 GCA_041859475.1 Candidatus Hydrogenedentales bacterium | reverse complement strand
CCGCGCGTCGGGCTAACCACCAGTAAGGACTTCGCGGCGCCTCGCGCCATGTCCGGATGCAAGAGCCGCGCAAGTACTCTGCGGTATGCGTCCGCAAGTGTCGAGAGCGGTAGACGTTCGGTGAGAAGTGCTATGTCCACCGAGTCCAGAATGGAATCTTCGTCCGCATGAGGAATGATTGCGATAACAGGCAAATCGGTCAGACGACCCAGGTCCTGCGACGTCCGCACTTGCTGGTCCATCAACTCGCGCCAAATGCCCAAGGCGCCCGCGAATCCCATGCTCGCTGCCAACGAAAGTGCCATCATCATGAACCGGGGCGTGTAGTCTGGACCGCCGCCCGGCACCGAAGCAGGGGCGATGAGTTGTATGCGGGTGGGTGCGTTACTTTCTACCTTTATACCTGCAATATTGCTGCGTACCTGTTCGAGTATAGAGCGTGTCTCGGCGGCTTTGTTTTGAAGGTCCTTAAGTTGCGCAAGTTGTTCCGTGGTTTTTTCAACCCGCCCTTTGTACCCTTCTACAAGTTGCTTGTATTTGTCGACCCGCTGTTGCGCTTCCTCCACGGCTTTGTCGAGCGTTTCGAGTTGACGGGTCTGCAGTGTCATTGTCGATTGCAGCACCTCTCTGCGCACTTGGAGTTCAACCTCGGAAAGATTCTCGCGGAGACTTGCCAGCCGTTTCTCTTCGATTTTGCGCGTTGGCAAATTCTCCTTTTCCATGTCCGCTGCGCCAGCCAGACGCGCCTCCATCATGACCACTTCTCCGCGCAGTGCACCCACGCGCGCATCGGCGCTTACTCGGTCTTCCACCTCGAACTCATAGATGGGAGAGCTTTTGGAAACGTTCTCAATTAGGCTTTTGACGAGCGCGATTTGATTCTGGGCTTCCGCCTGCGCGTTCTGCGCTTTTACAAGGTCTTCCTCGGACCGGGCCAGGCTCTCGTTGTAGAGTTGAGCTTCGCCCGTCTCCAAGGGTATTTCTCCAAACATTGGAATGCCAGCCGACTTTTCAAGGGTGGCGATCTTTCCCAACTGCGCATCCAACTCCATCTGCCGCGCATCGCGCTCCTGGGTTAGCCACGCTAGACGTTCGTCGTTAATGGACGCTGTTTCCCCGAGGGTGTACTTCAAATACACGGACACGATTTCTTCCAACACGATTCGCGCCGAGTCTCTTTCCGGCATGGAACAGGTAAGTGTCATGATCTCGCCACCGCGACTGACCTGAGCGCCGACGCACTTTTGGAGGTATCGCAGCGGGTCAGTCTGGCCGGCCAGTAGCGGAAGGTCTCGAACGGACGGCAATTCCAATACCTTGGAAAGCACGGCGTTCCCCTTGATCATGGCGATTTGGGTGTTCACATAGGTGGTATAGGGCGTGTTATCAGTTTCCGGTTTGAGCACGAAAGGCTCCATAGACAGCAGGCGAATGTCGGCGCTGGCCGTGTAACCTACTGGAGTCAGGAACCATGCTGCAACGACTGTTGGAATACTCAGACATACTGCGATCACAGCCATCATGCGCCAGCGCAAACCGAGAAACCGCTTGAAGTCGAACACTGGCCCACCGGATAAAGACGCTGTGCTCGGAGTGCTTGTTGCCGACGATGGATGGATATCTTGATTCATGGATTACCTACTTGCCAGCCGAAGGGACAAGTTGCGTCGCGCCACTGAGAATTCCCTGCAGCGACTGCGTGTTCTGAAGAAGATTTTGCTGCAGGGACTGAAGGGACGATGTGAGCGCGTCGCCGCTGTTGCCGCTATTGTTATAAATGCGGTCGAATTGCTCCTTGGTGTAATAAACGCTATAGGCCTGCTGATACAGGCTCATGATTTGCGCCGCGAAGCTCATTCCGGTGCTGGCGGGCGCAATGACGCGCTGCAGGAAGTCCTCCGCATTGACCAACCTTTTCCTCGGTACATAGATGATGTCGCCTGGCTCCAACGAGAAATCCGTCCCACTCCGCATCGCTTCGCGGACATCAAACGTAATGATCTTGGTTTCCATGTCGTTTATTTCACGCGTGATGGCCACTTCTCGAATTCGGGCGGTGGACTCATTGTAGCCACCCGCGAGCGATAGCAGGCGTATGAGCGTCAGCCCTTCGGAGACTGCGTAAACTCTGGGTTGGCGCACTTCCCCAAGTAGAAAGACCAGGTTGGCGCTCTCGGGCACATATACCGTATCGTCCGGGTACACCGGCGTGTCGGACGGACTGGGGCCGGATTTCTGGAAGCCGCGCAAGTCGAATTCAAGGACCTTACGTTCATTCCCCGTATTCCGTACAAGAAACGCCTTCACGAGTTGACCCTGGCTGCCGACATAGGAGTCGCCGCCTTGCGTGTTTACCCGAGGACCGCCAGCGATGGTGATTGCGTTCATCAGGGTGATGGGACGGGTGTAAGGGTATTCGGAGGGCCGGCTAACATCTCCCAGAACCGTAAATATCTTGCTCTTCACCTCGGAAATGGACAAGGTCAATTGCGGCTCCAAATAGTATTCTGCATATGCTTCACGCACCAGGTCTTCCGCTTCCTTTCTCGTAAGACCTTCCACTTTCACGTCTGGAATGACCTGAAGCGAGATATAACCGTCATAGCGCACAGGAACCTGCATGCTAAGCTTCTCGTCGTCGAAGGAACGAAAACTCAAAATGTCTCCAGGTCCGATTCGGTAAGACATGGCGAGTTCCGGGGCCGCGGGGGACTGGTCCTCTGGCTGCCCTTCCTTGGGGCTTGAAAGGTGCTCCCCCATTATCGTGCTTGTAGGCACAACAATTTTGTCGACAACCCCGTCGCCCACGACAAGTGCGTTCGCGTCTTGGGAAGTGTTCGCCGCCTTAGGAGTCGCGTGAGTCGCACACCCGGGAATCAATCCGAATACGAGAACCACGCCCGCGAAACACCATGCTGAGCTAGAGCGTTGTATTGACAGCTTCAATCCCCCTGAAAGCAAATCACAATTCACCTGCCTGGTCCTTTATCACTATGCCGGAGAAGCTAACCGTTACTGGTCTACAGTATCTTCGCGGCATTCCCCCAACTTTAGATTACATTGCGCAACGTATCCTCAACCAAGGTATACTTCGCTCATTTTCACGACCAGCCGTCCTGCTCTCCCCAGTGGCTGAACCGTTACTCTTAAAGTTCATTGACTACGGACCTGTGCTGGAAGCGGTTTCTCTGGGTGCCACGCGAGCCGGACGTAGCGCCATTCGTATCCATCCCGACGAATACCTCCTTGCCGTTGAGACCCTGAGAAACTCCTCGTCACTGCGCGTTCATCAACTATCCGAGATAAGCCAGTGTACTCATACATGGCAAGAATACAATTATCCAGCGTAGACACAACCTACTCCCAGTGGATACCTCTATTCAAGCAATCGCCTCGCGAGAGATGTTCGCCGTTCGTGCCTAAACCAATGCACCCCTTATACAGCCGCCTCAAATCTCTCAGGCTCCAAGTTCGTTCGTGCTCCATGGTCGGGAGCTCCAGTATTCGGTTCATGGCCGGAAGCCTGCGTCAGGCGCGGAGCGCAACCGTTCCTGAAACACGCGGACGAGGAAGACGACATTCCCAATGAGATAGCGCCGCCACATGCGGCGAGGTTCCTGAATAAGGCGGTAGACCCATTCCATGCCAACCTCGCGGACCCATTGCGGCGCACGTGGGATGCGCCCAGAAAAGTAGTCGAACAACCCGCCGAAGCCCATTGCCACCTTGACATTCAGGTCTTTGAGGTTCCTGTGAATCCAGATTTCCTGTTTGGGAACGCCCATGCCGACGACGAGGAGGTCAGCGCCGGACTGGGCAATCTTGCGAACTACGTCGGGTTCTTCCTCGGGGGTGAAATAGCCGTGATCCCATCCTTTGATGATGACACCGGGATAGTGCTGTTTTACCCATACGGCGACTCGCTCCGCCGCCCCCGGAGGCGCGCCGAGCAAGTAGATGCTCTTGCCCTTTTCGGACAGTCGGACGCATAGCCGCGGAAATAAATCGGTGCCGCAGAGGTTTTGACGGAGGGGACGGTGGAGTATCTTGCCGGCTATCTTGGTGCCAAATCCGTCGGCCAGTACGAGGTCCGCTTCAGCCAGCACCTTCTTGTACTCGGGCACGACAAAGGTCTGGTTAATGCTGTGCGGATTAATGAAACAAACATGGTTTGCCGCGGGATTATCGAGCATCCTCACTACCCGGTCGATGGCAGTCTGCATGGGAACATTGTCAATCAATACACCGAGAATGCTGACGGTCAGGGGATAGTCGGCAGGGTCGTCGCCCCATATGAGCCACGTGACCACACCTGGCAGTGCGCGAAGCACAATACCAATGTCTTTACGAAACGTGGGGGCTTGGGCATAGCGGATGTCCAGAGGAATCTCCTGGATGTAATCCAAGCTTAGGCGACGCCGAATCCACCAGTCGCATACTAGGCCAGGACGAACGCTCTTCCGCTTTAGAGCAAGCGATTCACGGGCGCAGTTAGCGCACGTGGCTTCTGGACAGGCTGCGCGCGGACCGATAAACGACAGGTCGCCCTTCAGAATATTGAACAGGACCGGCAGACTACGCAGGACGCGGACATTGGAGTTGAAGGAGTACTCATTGAACTGATGGCAACCTCGCCCCATGCTAGGAGTACGTTGAAGAACCGTTGTCCCTTTCTTCACCCACACTCGAAGTGCCACGACCGCAAAGAGAGGCGATAGCAGTATCACCAGTCCAAATGACGCGGCTATATCGAGAGCGCGCTTGACGTAAGGATAGACCCGTGCATGCACCCCCCCGTCGCTTATCCCGTCATCCACTTCAAGCCTATGCATCACCTCTGATTTTGCCGGCTGCCAAATGGATGAACGGACAGAGACGAACGGTGGTTCCCGCAGTGGCGAATCTTGCACACCCCTCGATAACATGTGGTGCCCCCCCATTGAGCTAGAGTGCCAGGTACTCTTCCAACGTCCAGTCAGGGTAGCCGCAGGTGTTCTCCCAGCGAGCTAGATTGCCAGTCTCTTGATATGAGTTGAAATGCCCAGAGGATTTCGAGCAAGTTACATGCCGAAGTGAAACGGAAACCAATGAACTTATCTAAAGGTATACTACAGAAACGGTTTAGACTATATGGCGACAAAGGACACCACCTGAACAAAATGACAATATATTAATAGGTTGCGCATAATTGACCAATGTTTACCTGTCGGGGCCGGGCTGGCAGCGCATTAAGGATTGAGTCGGCAATGATTCGCGCTTTAACCCTGTCGCCTTCTTCGGTCATGTGTATGGGGTCACTAAAATACGCAAGCGACAAAGGCATAAGGCGCTCAAGGTCGACCAAGCCCACCTTTGCTTGAGATGCAACCTCGCGCATAACCTGGTTGTGCTCAGTCAGCCCCTGACGATAGGCCTCATCCAACTGTCGAGTTTCTTCGTCCGGCGCTCTAAAAGCCATGCTAAACAGGTGCGGCTCGGTGAGAAGCCAAACCTGGATACCGGCACCCTTTGCAATATCTACAGTTTCAGTGAGATTCTTCCGATAGACCTCCGTGCCGTTCTTGGCCAGATTGGCCACCGCTTCCGCAGCAGACGGTATCG
>JBHEKO010000725.1:0-2623 GCA_041859475.1 Candidatus Hydrogenedentales bacterium | reverse complement strand
CGGAAGAGAACCAGGGTGCACGTCACCGACATAATGAAGACCGACATCCCAAGACCGGCCGCCGGGGCGGTCGAACGCGTGTGTGAATCCGCCCAACCGGTAGTGACGCTCCAGAATCAGCACCCGCTTGTTCCGAAGCTGGGCAAGAATGCTGCCCAGGGCCAGCGCTCCCATTCCCGAACCGGCTATGATGATGTCGAATTCGCGATCCTGCATACAGCCCTTATGTTTTGTGGTATTGCTTATTCAGTCAGTCGCTTGATCAACATGTTCTCGAACGCGTCCCGATTCTTCCATTTCAGCGCGCAACGAACCGGACGCCCCTTCTCGTCGGGGATCGTGTTCCCTTTGTCGTCGATGATCAGATTCACGGTCTTTATCTCGCAAAGGGATTCGTCAATCGCCAGGTATGCCGCCTCCGTGTCGAAGAGGACGCTGCTGCTCGAATCCGAGTAATGATGGCGATTGACCCACTGATCGTAGTTGGCGATTGTCGTGGCCGCACGCGGGTTGGTGGACTTCTTCACCGCCTCGTAGCGTTCGCCGATCAGGCGCAGGGTTCCGCACGTGTCCAGCGGGGCAATGGTGATTTCCCACGGGGCGGCGAATACGGCGCGGGCCGCGGCCACGTCGCGAAACACGTTGAACTCGGGCATGCGCTCTGGCCGACCGTCATACCCCATATATACGCTGCCCGCCATCGAGACGATGCGTGCCTTCTGGGCTATCGAGGGATCGCGCTCCAGCGCGGCTTTGATGTTCGTCTGGGGTCCAATCACGCACAAGGTCACCTTGTCCTTTGACGCGTTGATCATCTCCACCATCTTGCCGACGCCGTCTTCATGTACGACGCCTTTGTATTGGTCGAGCGAATAGTCGCCCAGCCACTTGGCTTGGTTGATGGGATCTGAGCCGGTTTTCACGCCGGTTCCGATGGGGATATCGGTGCGTCCCATCGATTCGAGTATCTTTGCGACCAGCCGCGTCTTGGTTGGCGTGTCGGTCGATGCGGTCACGATCAGCTTGAGGTCAATTTCGGGGCTGCCCAGCAGCATCGCCAACGCCCACGTATCGTCGATGTCGTCGCCGATGTCCGTGTCGAGGATTACCGGTGTCTGCGCAGCCGATACGGCTACCAGAAGCGAGGCTAGCATCAAGTGCATGAATCAGTCTCCTTGTACTTCAGTAGATCTTTCCGCGCCGGGGTTCCCCGTGGTCCACGAGGATTCCCGTTCCGCGCGGGCATAGAGTTGCTCATACAAAACGCCCAGCGCGGGATCGAACTCCCATGCCGGACGGTTCACGTTGCGAGACATGGCTTCGGTAACGCCGTGCTGTCGCCATCCCTTGCCGCCGCTAAACACATTCTGCGAAAACCCGTGGGCCATGTCGAATGCCCGTGCAGCCCGCGCTTCCGGTGTTGCTTGCGCTTCGAACTCTTCCCATAACCCGCGCAGATAAACGGCGAGGTCGTCTGGAAGGATAGCGAACAACCGCTGCGCGGCTTGCCCTTCGCGGGCGTGCTGATCGGCCATCTGCAACTCGTCGTACACGTAGGTATCGCCTGCGTAGACCTCGACGATGTCGTGGACCAGAAGCATACACAGCAGGCGGTGGAAATCGATACTTGCCGCAAGCTCGCCGTGCAGCAGGAGGGCGTACATGCAGACGTGCCACGAGTGCTCGGCGGAATTCTCGCGGCGGCTTCCGTCCGCGAGCCAGCCGCGGCGCTCCACGGATTTCAGGCGGTCGATCGTCTCCAGGAACTCCAGGACGCGCTCGACACGTTCGGCATTGGCGGCACTCATTTTACCCCTGCTGGAGAATCCCCTCTCCGTACTTGATTCTACCCCGTCGCAGAGAGTTTCGGCAATGCGACCGGCGCATTCGGAATTCACTCTACCGTCGACGGGAAGGGCTTGTCATTCCGCGAACTCGAATCCCGCTACGTTCACATACGTGCTTTTCGACTCAGGCGTCTTGTCCGGGAGGAGCGTCAGAAGCAGCGTATGCTTGCCCTCTCCAAATCCGGTGAAATCCCAACGCTTGGGTTCCCCGCGATTGGGCCCATACTGATCGACGACCCCGACGACGTTCCCATCAATCTTGACTTCGATTCTGCCCGCGTCGTCGTACAGCGCCCCCAAGAGCGTAATGCTCTTACCGGCGAACTCGTATTGGGCGGTTGACCCGACGACGTTGGTAGCGCGCCATGTCATGTAGTCGGTCCAGCCTGGACTGTACGTCGCAGCAGTATACGGGGTGCGGACCAACGCGAATTCGGGGTTCAGATACATGAAATAGCGCTCACCCTCTTTCATTTGATAGAACGGCCGCACCAGAACGGACGCGTCCGGCTTCAAATGGAAGTTCAGCGGTTCTCCCTCCAGCGGGACCAACGTCGCAGCAAGATTCGCGAAGTCGATCTTCTTCGATGGATTGCCCTCTTGTGTGCGCGCGACCATCGTAACGGGACCATACTTGATCGCAGCCGGGAATTCCTTGTCCTTCAGAAGACGGCTGGCGCGCATCTCCATGGGAAGATTCACAATGAGCCGGTCGCCGTTGTTCCATTGCCTGCGAAATACGGCCCACCCGTGCTCGTCAATGGCGACCGGCTCCG
>JBHEKO010000489.1:0-4375 GCA_041859475.1 Candidatus Hydrogenedentales bacterium | reverse complement strand
GACACGACGCCCAACGGCAAAGAGCATTTCCCCGCGACCATCGCGCGGATCAATCCTGCGGGGCCGGTCGTGAAAATGGAACTGACGGCGGCGTGGGGCGACACGGTGGACGTCGAACTCACGCGGGAACGTTTCCTGGAACTCGAACTGAAGCGCAACGACCAGGTGTTCGTTACGTTGAAAGAGATGAAGGTCTTCGCGGAAGACTATGTGATCTAGCGGAGGGCGGGTTTTCCAACCCGCCATTAGGCCGGCGGTGGGCGAAAGTGGCGGGTGTCTTCGGTTCAATCAAATGCGGCGGGTTGGAAAATCCGCCCTCCGAAATCAATTCAAGGACAGTGTTACGGTCGCTTCGGCGTCTTCTGTTACGGTGATGGTTCCGACTGCGTAACGCAATCCGGGAATGGCATCGTCTTCGCTGCGGTTTGCCCTTCTATTCTCTTGAAGGCCCATGCCGGGATCGAGAACAACGACGGTGTAGTCGCCCGGCGGAAACGGTCCGAGGGGCTTTTCCAGACTTGCAACCATGATCGCGGGGACGTTCTCCTGGTTGTAACGTTCAATCTCGTTCATGGTCATGGTTCGATAGTCCGGCACCGACACGTGACCCGGATACGCCATCACCCAAGTCATACCTCCGGGCGTTGCCCCGTTCACTTCAACGCGGATACTGCAATTGCCTACGTCGATGTCCTGTTGTGTGACCTTGTTGGCTTCCAAGGCCACGCTGTACGTGCGACGAGACTCCCCGGCGCCGTCGACGCTCCACGCCGCGTTGAACGTTGCCGCGCCCACTGGCAGACCGTCGATGCGGTAGGTATTGTCTTTGATCGTGACATTGTCCAGAAACACACGCTCGGGAGCGCCGTCACCGGCAACCTCAATGCTCATCCTCAGGTGACTCCGTGCACTTTCCGGCAGGTCAATCGTCCCTTCGAGCGTCGCGCTGCCTACGGTAAACCGGATGTCGTGATCCTTCGTTTCGCCCGGCGCAAGGGTGAGTTCTTCGGCGAATGTGCGTGGCGGCATCCCTGTAAGGTTCACACTGATCTGCGCAGGTCCCGACCAGAGTCCTTCGACGCGATACGCGCCGTCGGGGTCGGACACGCCGCCGAGCCCCGACCAGACTCCGCCTTCGTCGGGCGTCGAGACCATCACCTGCGCGCGCACCGGTTTGCCTGCGACGTAGACATGTCCGGATATCGACGCATCGGTCGGGCGGACATCGAAGTCAAGCGTGGTCACACCGCTGTCGCCGACTCGCACCTTCTTTGAAACATGCCTTTGACCCTGCCGGCCATCGTCCGTCACGACGCTTGCGTGCACGGTAGCCTCGCCCGCGGCCAACCTGTCCAGGCGGTAATGCCCCGCCGCATCGGTCTTGCCTTCCAGTGTGATGGAGCACGCGGAGTCATACTCGGGACGCAAATCAACGTACACGCGTCGGTCCGCCTGTGGTTTCCCGGCCACGGCGACTGTTCCCTCGAGCACGCTTCCCTCTGGCAACGTGACAACCCAGTCGCCTCGGCGAACAACGGGAATCTCGACAGGCGCGACATTCTTCGCCGCCACAAAGACCATGTTTGCGGATTGCGGCAGGCCGTTGAGTACGAAGGTTCCATTCGCGTCCGTTGTGGCGAGGGCTTCCCGCTTCAGATAGCCATCATCGAGAAAATGGGGCGCATCCTTAAGCAAATAGACGTCTTGCACGGGTGCGCCCGCTGAATCGAGCACGCGGCCTCGTACTCCCGCTTCCTGCGCAATGCGAAAGACGAGGTCAGTGGTTCCTTTTGCGACGGCCACGTCTTGCGAGGCCGAGCCGAGACCCGGCGCGGTGACTTCGATGGTTACGTTCGCCGGAGCTGTTTGCACGAACGAAAACGAGCCGTTTTTTACGAAGAAGGTCTGCACGCGAGATCTGTCCCCCTCCTTGGAGATTACACGAGCATTGAATTCCGAAACGGGCTCTCCGTTGTCGGCGCGCAGCACGCCGCATTGCACGATGCCGTAGTCGGCAATCTTCAACTCGACATTGCGGTCGCCAGCCTCGGCGCGCACCTGCTCGCCGACAAGTTGCAGTTGTTGCTGAACTTCGCCTTCCGGTTCTTGCGCGACCTTGTGCACCAATAGCTCGAGGGTCTGCGGCGCATACGCCATCATTTCGAAGCGGCCCTGCGCATCCGTATCTGCCGAAATTGCAGCAGACCCCACACCCGGGGAGCCGGGGACCACTGCGAGCCCGGAAACCCGTATGTCCGGCAATCCGTGGCCGGTCGAATCTACAACGGTCCCCGCCACAACGTTTCGCGTCTTGTTGAACACGAGTTTGACGCCCGACAGATGTTGCCCGCGTGCAACCTCCGCGACGGTCGCGGTGAGTCCGAAGTTTTGTATTGCGGCATCTATGCTGACCGGAGCAAGCAGGAATCGTCCCGGAGGCAACGGGCCAACATCGAAGTTCCCGGACGGGTCGACCTGAGACCCCTTCCGTAATCCCGCCTCGTCCAAGGTGGCGAGAACACTCGTGTTCGGTATGGGCAGATTGGCCGCGTCAAGAAACGTCCCCGCAACCCGCGCGCCGGGCAACAACTGCAACGTCACGTGATGGGCCCCGTCTTCGGTCAGCGAGAATTCGACGATGTCACTAACGAGATTCTCCGCCTCGTTCACGGCATAGACGGTGCCGCGAGTCCCCGGTTTGTAGTCATCAATGACGAACGAGCCGTCGGGGCCTACCCCTCCCACACTCGAGTCACCTGCTCCCGAACGCGAGTTGAATTGGACGCTGTTTCCGACCGTATTTCCATATTCGTCTCGCTCCGGTTTCACCGGTGCCCCGGATGCATCGACTACCCTACCCGTCAACACGCGCCAGTCACCGGCGGACGCGGAAGCGGATCTCTTGGTGTTCGGATTCGCGGCGGTACGCGCGGCGGCTTCTGCGGATGCCTCTGCGGATGCCGACTTGTCGGATTGCGCAACGTCTGCGCGTGGCGCGTTCGTTGCCGCGGCATTGTTCTGCGGACCGATTAGCGGACGTTGCACGAACGCAACGCAGACGCCGACGACCGCAATCGCCGATGCGGCCACCATCGCGCTCTTCACGGTAAGAAGACCGGCAAGTATTCCCGCAGACGCGAGGGGGACGCCCGATACCGCCAGCTTGCCTATTGCCGCGACCAATGCGGGAGGCGCGGCTTCGGCCATGTTTGCGGTGAGGCCTAAGACCAGGCTCGGCGCGGCGATTTGGATGCCGCGCTTCTTGAGGGACTCGCGGATGGATTCGACGCCTTTGCTAACGCGGTGGGTGACGGTCGAGCGCGCAACCCCCAGGCGTTCGGCGATCTCCGCGTGAGACTGGCCTTGCATGAAGTGGGCGACGAGGGCTTCGCGAAATTCATCGGGCAATGCCGCGATGGTTTCGTCGACGATAGTCTCGACGTCGTGCCATTCGGTTTCAGTTGCCGTTGAGTGCGCGCTTGCGAACCGGTGCTCGCGGTCCCTGCGCTGGTGGTCGGAACGGACGCGGTCGCGAGCCTTATTGACCGCCACGCGATGGAGCCACGCGGCGAGGTTCGACTTGGGCGGCGCGCTGGCCTGCGCGAGTACGAGGAAACACTCCTGGGCGGCGTCTTCCGCGTCCGCGGCGTTGCCGAGCACACGGCGGCACGCGCCGTAGACCATGCCCGCGTGACGGCGAGCCACCTCCGCGAAGGCCTCAGGGTCGCGGTCCCGGGTCCATCGAGATAGGAGCGCCAAGTCGGTCGTGGGCATTGAGAACCTCTTTCAGGCGGCCAAGGGCCGCTGCACTGTTGTGCCTGATAGACGGAGTCAATTGCGAATCGGCCAAAGGGGAGTGGCTGAAGGTGTTTGCGGAAGACTACGTTATTTGGCGCGGAGGGCGGGTTTTCCAACCCGCCGTATTGGTTTTGGCGAGTCGATGGCGAGTGGATAGCGGCCTTGGCGAAGAGGCGGACTGGAAAGTCCGCCCTCCGAGCATTTTCCTTTCCGCGTTCGTCTGTGCCGGTCCCGCCGGTCTCGTCGGTCGGAGGCGGGCCTTACCGACGACGAAATTCTGAGCATGGGCGCGAAAGAAACGGGGACCATTGAGGTCTTCGGACTCGACCATATCCGCGAAGAAGTGGCAGTCAAGAGCAAGATTGGATACGTCAGCCCGGACCTGTCGTTCAACGCGTGGGGGCGCGTCGACCGGCTTGTGTCGTTCATCCGCGGCTTCTATCCCGATTGGGACGACGCGTACTGTGGCTTTGTGGTGAAAGCTCTCCGTCTCCCCGCCGTCATTCCCTGACCTCCATCCGAAACCCCAGTTCCCTTAAAAGTTGGCTGCCGCCGAGGCGTGCTTTGACGCGTTCAC
>JBHEKO010000451.1:0-7874 GCA_041859475.1 Candidatus Hydrogenedentales bacterium | reverse complement strand
GTGCAAAACAGACCAGCCGTCGGCCTCGGTCGATTGACTTTGCGGGAACGTGAAGTGAAAATGGGCATTTGGGGCGATGCAGAAGCGAAGCAGATGCAGTCTTCGAGGAAGAGAGGAATTCGATGCGCGTTTTCTTGGTGACAGCGCTTGTTGTCGGAGCAAGTGTCGCCACGGCGATTGCCGGCGACCCTGCGCCGTGGCCGGTCCAGCGCGACACGGGATATCGGGAAATCTGGTACTACAATCAAGAGACCAAGAACGAATACGTTTACAAATACAGCGGCGGACTCGGAACGTATTGCGTCGACCATATTCCGTTGGCCGTATATGCACCGGAGGTAAACAAGACTTTCTTTGTCTACGGCGGCAGCCCCGCGGATAAGAACACGCTGCTGGAGATGGTCTCTTACTACGACCACGCGACAGGCGAGTTCCCCCGCCCCGTGATTCTCATGGACAAGGAAACCACGGACGCTCACGACAATCCGGTAATCTCGCTCGACAAGGACGGGCGCATTTGGGTATTCGCGAGCGCTCACGGAACGTCGCGGCCCGCGTATGTCTTCCGCAGCGTGAAGCCGTATGACATTGGCGAGTGGGAGATGACGCTGAAGACCAACTTCTCGTATCCACAACCCTGGTATATCAAGGGTAAGGGATTCTTGTTCCTCCACACGCGCTACGCGCCGGGGCGCGGCCTCAACTGGCAAACGAGCGCTGACGGCCTGACGTGGTCGGAACCGAAACAGCTTGCGTATATCGAAGAGGGCGATTACCAGATTAGCTGGCCCCACGAGGACAAGGTCGGTACGGCGTTCAACCATCACCCGCACGCGTTTCAGGGCAATCCCAAGCAGAAGGGACTCAACTGGCGGACGAATCTCTACTACGTCGAGACGCGCGACTTCGGGGTCTCATGGCAAACGGCATCCGGCGAGACGGTGGCGACACCCATCACGTCGACCGAGACGCCTGCCCTGGTACACGACTACGCTTCGGAAGGGAAGCTCGTGTACTGCAACGACCTCGACTACGACGCAAAGGGGAATCCCGTCATTTTGTACGAGCTGAGCACGACCTTCATGCCCGGGCCCGAGGGTGGCCCTAAAGAGTGGTGTACGGCGCGGTGGACCGGAAGCGAGTGGAAGATCCTTCCCGTGACCACTTCCGATCACAATTACGATGTGGGCAGTCTCTACGTGGAAGACGACGGCGCGTGGCGGATCATCGCGCCCACGGAGCCGGGCCCGCAGCCGTACGGCGTCGGGGGCGAGATGGCGTTGTGGCTCAGCCGCGACCAGGGCGAGACGTGGAAACGCGAACGCATGGTCACGAACGGCAGCGAGCGGAACCACAGCTACAGCCGGCGTCCGGTGAATGCGCACCCCGATTTCTACACATTATGGGCCGATGGCAACGCCCGTAAACCTTCCCTTTCTCACCTGTATTTCGCCACGAAGGACGGAGATGCATACCGCATGCCTGCTGAGATGACGTCGGATACCGCGAAGGCGGTTTTGCTGCCGTGAAGCCTGGGGAGGGGCCGGAGCGCATTGGCGTTGCGAGGTTTCGTAGGCAGTTGCTATAATCGTGGACGAAATCGGGTGGAGCTATTCCGCCGGGTAATGGCGGTCGGCAATATAGAGAAGGGGCGCGGCAATGTCCGGTCACAGTAAGTGGAGCACAATCAAACGTAAGAAGGGCGCCGCGGACGCCAAGCGCGGGAAGATTTTCTCGAAGCTTGCGAAGGAAATCACGGTGGCCGCCAAAATCGGCGGAAGCGACCCAGCCGGCAATCCGCGTTTGCGGACCGTGTTGCTCGCAGCCCGCGCGCAGAACATGCCCAAGGACAACGTCGACCGTGCCATCAAGAAAGGCACCGGCGAAATCCCTGGCGTCGTGTACGAAGAGATTCGCTACGAATGCTACGCACCCGCGGGCGTCGCGATGATCATCGACGTGCTCACCGACAACAAGAACCGCACGGTCAGCGAGATTCGCCATACGATTACGAAGAACGGCGGTAACCTCGCCGAAACCGGCGCCGTCGGTTGGAACTTCGAGCGCCGCGGGGTTATCACCGTGAGCAAGGAGGGGCTGACCGACGACGAGATTTTCGAGAAGGCCGTCGAGGCCGGCGCCGACGACGTGGATACCGAAGGCGATCTTTACGAGATCACCACCGAACCTTCGGGCCTGCACTCCGTGGTGGACGCCCTCGAAAAGATGGGATTGAAAGCCGAAGAGGCCACCCTCACCATGATCCCCAAGACGACCGTCAAGGTCGAGGGCAAGGAAGTCGCGGCGGTGCTGCGCCTGTTTGAAGCGCTGGAAGACAACGAGGACGTGCAAGACGTTTACGCCAACTTCGATATCTCCGATCAGGAAATGGCCGCTGCCGTTGACTGACGCTGCCCTACGCAAGAATTTCCGCAACACCCTCAAGTGCTCGCTTGGGGGTTCTTTATTTTGGATTTTGGATTTTGGATTTTGGATTGAAGAGAAGAAAGCACTCGTCCGGACCGAAAACACCCGCGCCGTTCCCGTCGCAACAGATTCGGTGTTCTTCAATCCAAAATCCAAAATCCAAAATCCAAAATTCCCGGTGTCTTCATGCGCGTGCTAGGCATCGATCCGGGCACCGCCACGACCGGCTACGGTGTAGTCGATGGCAAAGGGTCGCGCCTTCGCTACATCGCTCACGGCGCGATAACGACGCCCGCGGGGCAACCGTTCGCGACGCGCTTGAAGACGATCTTCGAGGAAATGACGCGTTTGCTCGAGGAACACGCGCCCGATGCGGTGGCCATCGAGAAGATCTATTTCTCGCAAAACGTAACGACCGGCATCGCCGTGGCACAGGCGCGCGGCGTGATTGCGCTCGCGGCGGAGCTGGCGGGGAAACCCATCGGCGAGTTCAGTCCACTCGAAGTGAAGAACGCCGTAGTAGGCTATGGAAAGGCCACGAAGCAACAGGTGCAGGAAATGGTTAAGATCTTGTTGACGCTCGATGCACGGCCCAAACCGGACGACGCCGCCGACGCCCTCGCGCTGGCCATTTGCCAGGTGCACGCAGGGAAGGTGCGCGAGATTCAGGGAAAGTGACCAGGAGAATGAACCATATGTCCGTCAGCCGCAGAGAATTCCTGGGCGCTGCCACGTTGGCAGCAGCGCAATTGGCGCGTGCCGAAGGGGAAACGGAAACCACACCCATGATCGATACACCCGAAACCGGCAACTGGACGTTCACGCAAACCGACGCGGCGGTCGCCGCCGAAGTCCGCGACTTCTTGCCGAAGCGCATGTTCGATATCCACGCGCACGCATACCGCACGCAAGACCTCGGCGAGCCGAGTCCCGAACTCCCCGCGATGGGGCCCGCGACCGCGGACGTGAACGCCTGGCGAAAACTCCTCGGGCAACTCACCGGCGAGGACCGGCTCGCGGGAGGCTTGTTCTTTCCGTACCCCGTGAAGAACGGCAACGTAGACGCGGGCAACGATTTCCTCGTCGAGCAAGTTCAGTCCGGCGAATTCGTGCGCGGACTTGTTGTGGCGACGCCGCAGTCCTCGCCGGAGAAGATGGCCGAGTACTTGAAGAATCCACGCATTCTCGGGTTCAAGCCCTATCACGTGTTTGCGTCGATTCCACAGACCTTCGACGCTGCCGTGGAGGAGTACGTGCCCGAGTGGATTTGGAAACTGGCCGACGAGCATGGGTCGGTCATCATGCTGCACATCGTGCGTTCGGGCGCGCTGTCCGACCCCGGCAATCAGAAAAGCCTCCTCACGCTTTGCGCCAAATACCCCAACGCCAAGCTGGTTCTCGCGCATGTGGGACGCGGATTCCACGCCCCCAACACGATCAACGCGCTTCCCGTATTCGCCAAACTCGACAACGTCTATTTCGACACTGCCGCCGTCTGCGAACCCGACGCCATGATGGCCATTGTAAAGGCCTTCGGTCCTGGCCGCCTGCTCTGGGGCAGCGACTTCCCCGTGTCGCAACTGCGCGGCAAATGCGTGACCGTGGGCGATGCGTTCTCGTGGATTTGCCCGCGCCGCATCGACGTGGACCCTGCCGCGCCCGTATGCCATCCCATCTTGGTCGGCTTGGAATCGCTGCGTGCCTTGAAGCTCGCGGCAACGCTCATGGACTGGACGAAACAGAATTTGGACGACATCTTCTTCAACAACGCGCTGCGGTTGCTGCGCATTCAAGGGAGCTGATATGGCGACGATGCTCGTGTTTGTATGGTGTTGTGCCGCGGGGGCGGATGCCGCCCCGGCCGTGTCGCCCGAGGTACACGCCCGGTCGCTCGCGGTGCTGCACGAGGCGCTCGCCGAAGGGAAAGTGTGGGTGAAGGTGCACGCAGCGGAATCGCTGCTCTGGACCGGCAACCCCGAGGGCGTGCGCGATCTATTCCTGAAGGAGGCGGTAGCCCCGGAGCCTTTCTACCGTATCGGCGTGTGGCGCGTGTTGGCGCAAGCAACCTCGGACCCTGCCGAGCGCAAGATGTATACCGAGAAGATCGCCGCCGTGTTGCTGGACAAGAAGGCCGAAGATCGCGGGCATGCCGCCGAGACCCTGGGCAAACTTGGCTACAGCAGCCACGATCCGGAGATCGTGCGGATGGCACAAGTCGAAACCGGCTCGACCCTTCCGCTGGTGCGGTGGGTCTTGGCAAACTCGGGTGATGCGAAGGACGAGGCCGCACTGGCCGAACTGCTCACCTCGGACAACGTCGACACAAGGGGCTGCGCAGCCTATGCGCTTCGCTTCTTCAAGACTATCCGCCCGGAGACCTATGCCCAGTTAGCGGCCGCGGCGGGCAAGGAACCGGCGGACTCCACGCATCGCATCAACATGCTGAGCCCCTGGTGCCTGCACGCGCCCGAAGCGGATCGTCCGGCTATCCACGCAAAGCTGCTCGAATACGCCGAGCGCGGCACCAAAGACGACAAGCGCGAAATGTGCGCGGCCCTTGGCCGCGTGCCGAATGCCGGCGATCTTCCCATTCTCGTGCGTCTGCTGGACGACCCCGACCTCGACGCCCGGTCCGGCGCCGCCGAAGCGGTACTCCGCGTTGAGCGCGCGCTGAAGTAAGGGAAAGCGCTTCGCAACAATCCCTGTGAGTTCCGTGGGACTCATGAGTCCTATGGGTCCCATGAGTCCCATGTCCGTATTTGTCTTTTTGGTCCTTTCCCTGAACCATTTCCCTCCCCAAACGTAGTACGATAAGGAACTCCCGTGCGCCACAGGGTATAGGATGGTCGTACACGAGGGGTGCGAACCCGAAGTCTTTTTTGGTGTCTAACGGCCGGGCGTAGTGCGCCCGAGCTTGGAAGCATTCGGTTGGCGAGTCTCAATCCATGGGAGGGCAGGTCATGAGACAGAGGCTTTTGGTCGTGTTGTGCGTGGGCGCGGTGCTGGCGACGGCCGGGTGGGCCGCCGACCCCTCGGTGACCATCTACAACCAGAATTTCGCGGTGGTCCGGCAGGCCATTCCGCTCACGCTCGAAAAGGGCGTCAACAAGATCGCGTTTAACGATACGACGACCCTGCTCGAACCCGACTCGGTCATGCTGCGCGACCCCTCCGGGAAGTGGGCGCTGCAAATCCTGGAACAGAGTTTTCGTAACGACCCGGTGTCGCAGGAACTGCTCCTGTCCATTAACGAAGGACAGACCATTCCGTTCCTTCAAGTTCGTGGAGACAGCCAATACCAATTTGACGGCAAGATCATTCGAAGCGGGTACATTCCCCAGATGATCAAAGCGCGGAACATGCAGCAACAGCAGTACTATCCTCAGCAGGGCGGCGCTCAACCCGTCATTGAAGTCGATGGCAAAATTCGCTTTGGACTGCCCGGCCAACCCCTGTTTCCCAGCCTCGGCGACGGGACCATCCTGAAACCCACGTTGTCGTGGGTGTTGGACAGTGCCCAGGCGGGCACGCTGGAAGCCGAGTTGGGATACGTCACCGGCGGCATGAGCTGGGAGGCCAGCTACAACCTGGTCGCCCCGCAATCGGGCGACACGGTCGATATCGTCGGTTGGGTCACCATCGAGAACATAAGCGGAAAGGTGTTCGAAAACGCCCACCTCAAACTCATGGCGGGCAACGTCAGCAAGATCCAGCCCGGCGCCGAAATGAACCGCTACATGATCGCAGACATCAACAATCCTGCTGCGGGCGGGTATGGCGGGGGCCGTCCCGTGAGCGAGAAGGCCTTCGACGAATACCACCTCTACACCGTCGCGCGCCCCGCAACCTTGCGCGACCGCGAGACCAAGCAGATTGAATTCGTGCGCGCCAACGGCGTGACCTCGGAGCGGTTCTACGTCTACGACGGGGCCAAAATCGACATGAACCAGTATCGCGGTTGGAACCCGCAGAACATCCTTCAGCAGCAAGACTACGGCACGCAGATGAACACGCAGGTGTGGACCATGCGCGAACTGAAAAACACAGAGGCCAACAGTCTCGGCATGCCGCTTCCCGCGGGACGCACGCGGTTCTATCAGCGCGACGAAGATGGGCAACTCGAGTTCACCGGCGAAAACGTCATCACGCACACGCCGCGCGATGAGACGCTCCGGGTATACACCGGCGACGCTTTCGACTTGGTCGGCGAACGCAAACAAACCAGCTTCAAGATTGAAAACCAGGCGCGATGGGTCGATGAGTCGTTCGAGATCAAGCTGCGCAATCGCAAGAAGGAAGACACCGAGATTCGCGTCGTCGAGCACCTCTACCGCTGGAGCACGGCGGAAGTGAAGGAGAGTTCCGACCCCTACAACAAGATGGACAGCCAGACCATCGAGTTCCGCGTGCCGGTGAAGCCGGGCGAGGAAAAGGTTGTCACGTATACCGTTCACTACTCGTGGTAACCGTAACCGATTTCCACTAGAAGGAGTTCGGATTATGCGAAACCACATTTTCGCGAGGACCGCCTGGCGGCTGGCGATATGTGTCATGTGCGCGGCACTTGCGCATGAAGCCCGCGCCGGCGATTCCTCACTGACCATCTACAACCAGGGTTTCGGTATTGTTCGCGAACCCATCGCGCTCGACCTCAAGGAAGGCGTGAACAAGGTCTCGTACGACCGGATCACGTCGATGCTCGAACCCGATTCCGTGATTCTCCGCGACCCCGCGGGCCTGCGCGCATTCAACATCCTCGAACAGAACTACCGGGGCGATTCTCTCAATCAGGGCATGTTGCTGTGGCTCAACGAGGGCAGCACGCTCGATTTCCTCGTGGAACGCGAGGAAAACCTCAGCGTCGTATCCGGCAAGGTCGTCCGGAGCGGGTATACGCCCGTCGAAGCGACCCGTAGCGCAATGTTTGCATCGACGTGGGCGCAGGTTCCGCAGACGCAACCCATCATCGAAGTCGATGGCAAGCAACAGTTCGGACTGCCGGGCATACCGCTGTTTCCGAAGCTGCCCGATGAGTCGGTGCTGAACCCTACGCTGAACTGGTCGATATCGAGCAAGACAGCAGGTCCCCTCGACGCGGAGTTGACTTATGCAACGTGGGGCCTGAATTGGGAAGCCAGCTACAGTCTCACGCAAGGCGAATCGGGCGACACGCTCGACCTGATGGCATGGGTCAGAATGGACAACGCGACAGGCCGTGCGTTCGAAGATGCCCGCGTCAAACTTATGGCGGGCGGCGTGAGCAAGATGATACGAACGAGAGCGGATTTCCGAGAATCTGATAGCTCTCCGATGATGTTTGCGGTCAAGAGGGCGGTCTCAGTCGGCGGCGAAATCCGCACCCGCCCGCAGGTTACGCAACGCACGTTCGACGAGTACCACCTCTACACCGTTGCGCGTCCGATCACGTTGCACAACAACGAAACCAA
>JBHEKO010000424.1:0-9185 GCA_041859475.1 Candidatus Hydrogenedentales bacterium | reverse complement strand
CCGTTCGCCGGCGTGCTGGCCGACCGCTGGCCCAGACGCCGCATCCTCGTGGCGACACAGACCTTATCCATGCTGCAAGCCCTTGCAATCTCGGTGCTTGTGTTCAGCGACCTGGTGGCCGTCTGGCACTTGGTCCTGCTGAGCATTACCCTCGGGTGCATCAACGCGTTCGATATTCCGGCGCGCCAATCCCTCTTCGTGGAGATTGTCGAAGACCGCGACGACCTCGGAAACGCCATCGCACTCAACTCGTCCATGGTCAACGGCGCCCGCCTGATTGGACCGTCCGTCGCAGGTATCTTAATCGCAACGGTAGGGGAGGGGTTGTGCTTTCTCATAAACGGCGTGAGTTTCGTGCCCGTAGTCATCGCGCTGCTTGCCATGAATCCCTCCCGGCGGGAGTTCTCGGGGGTACACCCGCCCGTGCTGGCCAGTCTGAAAGAAGGCTTCAACTACGCCTTCGGCTTTGCACCGGTCCGCTGGATTCTGATGCTCCTGGCCTTGGTCAGCGTGGTCGGTGTGCCCTACTCGGTGCTCATGCCCGTGTTCGCCACGAAGATCCTGCATGGGGGATCGCACACGCTCGGGTTCCTCATGGGCTCGGCCGGGTTTGGAGCCTTGGCCGGTGCGATCTACCTGGCCTCGCGCCCATCGGTGGCCGGTCTGGGCCGGATACTCGTCCTAACCACGTCGCTATTCGGCGTCAGCCTGGTCGTCTTTTCCTACTCCACGCTGTTCTGGTCGTCCATGGCCATCCTGCTTGCCGCGGGGTTCGGAATGCTGATCAGCCTCGCGGGATGCAACACCATCCTGCAAACCATCGTGGATGACGACAAGCGCGGCCGCATCATGAGCTTCTACACTATGGCCTTCATGGGGATGACCCCCTGGGGTAACCTGCTGGCCGGAACCTTGGCCAGCCGCCTCGGCGCTCCCATGACCGTCCGGCTCGGGGGAATTGCCTGCATCATCGGCGCGCTCGTGTTTGCCACGCGTCTCAAGCGCATTCGCGCGCTCATTCACCCGCTCTACGCGGGCAAGGAAGTCTTGCCGACACCGGAAAGCGAAGGGTGATGAGGGAACTTCTGCCCTGCTACCTACATTATTAGTATGTATCTCGTCAGGCGTACCCTCAGACTCTCGGGGAGAAGACCATGAATTCGGTGCGAGTTCTCGGGACCATGCTATTGACTTGTGTGTTCATGGCTTGGGCGGATGGAATCCCGGTCGATCACGCGACCCGGAAAGTCACTGCCCCCAACACAGAGGTCAAGCTGAATCTCGACCAAGTTGAAGAGCTTGAGACTCTCGGCACGGTCACACTTACGTCCGAGCAATGGAAGACCCTGCGAAAGGTCGCACCAGCGACACCTAAGCGATTTGAGACGGTCCTTTCGGTGGACTACAAAGGCTGCACATGCGGACTGGACAATTACTGCATCGCCTTGTCGCGTGACCGCATCGCGGTCTTGCGTGGAGGGGACTTGGACTCGGCGATATGGGCATTGCCCAGCGAGACGGATGTATTTCTGCGCGTGGACTCGAAAGGGGAGTTTTACTACAAGGGGACCCGAGTGCCTTTTGAGAAGCTCCTGGATTACGTTGGCAGAATGCCAGAACCTGGAGAGGTCAATGCGGGGGCATTGCTTCGGATCGGAGTTGAACTTCCGACGGGCATGAAACACGACGACCCGCTCGTGAAGACACATCTTGCCCAATTGTATGAGCAAGCTTCTAAAGCGGGCAGGAGGCACAACGAAGAATCGGCGAGCGAGTAACGCAAGTCTCGGCGAGCCTCACGCCTTGTATGCTGCGTCCGGTGGAGTGGACGTGAAGTCTTCGCCGGGATTGATGAACCGGTCCGTTTCGATGCGGTACTGTTTGTCGTAGAGTTGCCTGTAGCGCCCGTCCAACTCGATAAGCTCCATGTGATTGCCGCGCTCGACGATCCGGCCTTCTTCCAGCACGAGAATCTGGTCCGCGCTGCGAACCGTCGACAGGCGGTGCGCGATCACAAACGTCGTGCGCCCGCGCCGCAACATGCGGAGACCGTCTTGGATCAGCGCTTCGCTTTCGCTGTCGAGACTAGAGGTCGCTTCGTCCAGAATCAGAATTGTCGGGTTCGCGAGAATGGCGCGCGCAATGGCGATGCGCTGGCGCTGTCCGCCCGAAAGGCGCACTCCGCGCTCGCCGACTATCGTGTCGTACTTCTTTTCGAATTCGCTCACAAACTCGTCGCAGTGGGCGATCCGGCTGACTTCCAGCACTTCCTCTACGGGCGCATTCGGTTTCGAAAATCGCATGTTGTCGAGGATCGTCCCGTCGAACAGGAAATTGTCCTGCATGACGATTCCCAGGTGTTCGCGATAGTCGTGCAGGCGCAGCCCCGCAAGGTCGCGTCCATCGACCAGCAAGCGGCCGCTCTTGGGACGGTTGAAGGCCATAACCAGCGAAATGAGCGTGCTCTTGCCCGACCCGCTCGACCCCACGAGCGCGGTCGTCGATCCCGCGGGCGCGTGAAAGCGGATATCGTGCAAGACGGGGACGCCGGGCACGTACTCGAAGCCGACATCTTCAAAGGTAACGTCGCCCTTTAGCGAGTCAATGGCTTCGCGGTGTTTGTCCTCGTCGCTTTCCGTGGGCATGTTGACGATTTCGTTGATGCGGTCCAGTCCGGCAAAGGCCTCGCTCAACTGCGTGGATATCGAGGCGATCTGCACAACGGGCGCGGCCAACAGCGCAGTGAATGCTACGTATCGAACCAATTCGCCCGCATCCATTGTGTTGTTCATGAATGCGTGACCGCCGACCACGATCATGATCAGGCTCACCGCGCCGACAACCACCGTGGAAATTGCCGTGCTCGCCGAAACGCCCGTCATCGACTTGGCCACGTTGCGGAACAGGCTATGAACGCCCTTCGCGAAGACGAGATTTTCGCGGCGCTCCGCCGTGTATGCCTTCACGATGCGAATTCCCCCCAGCGTCTCCGACAAGCGCCCGGTAACGTCGGCCTGGATCTTGCCGCGTTCGCGAAACACCGGCCGCAATGTCGAGAAGATGTAGGACATATAGCCCCCGAACAGGACCAGGGCAAAGAGAATCAGCAGGGTGAGAAACCAATTCGTGTACAACAGAACGGCGAAAGCAACAAGAGCCGTCAGGGTCCCACCAACGAGTTGAATGAGTCCCGTGCCGACAAGATTCCGGATGCCCTCGGCGTCGGTCATGATGCGCGAAATGAGAACGCCTGTTTGCGTCTGATCGAAGAAGCGTACGGGCAGCCGCGTAATGTGCTTTTGCACGCTGAGGCGCATGTCCGCGATGGCGCGTTGCGCCGCTACGCCGATAATTTGCGAGTTCGCAAAGGCGGTAACCGCCTGCACGACGGTGGCAGCGGCAACCGCGATGCCCACGGGCATGAGCATTTCGCCCCGGCCCTTCGCGATGTCGTCCACGACGATCTTCGTCGAAAACGGCAACACAAGGCCCGCGGCGCGATTGGCGAACATGAGCAACAGCCCAAGCGTCAAACGGCGTCGATGGGACCATACCAATGTCTTGGCATGCCGCCAAACGGTCGAGAGCCGAAGACGTTTCTTTGTATCGTTGTCGGACAAGGTTCGTTTCCTCAAAACGTTGCTGGGGCAACGTGTGGATGGTAGTGCAGCCGTGAAAGGTTATGGAGACCAAGATCCGCCGCAACGGCGAACCAACCTGCTTACGAGCAAACAAGTATAGACGCATCCACCGCTTGCCGCAAAACGCCCCCCAAGGGCCGGCACGGCGGCCAACGGCAGACTCCCTCGCTTCCTGTTTGCTTGCTCGGGCAGCGCGCTCTCCCGTAGGATGACAGCCTTCACAGGAGGCTGCACTCATGAAAAGGCTTGTACCGGTTCTGGCATGTTGGTTTGCGGCGTTGCCTTGTTTCGCCGAGATTGCTCTTCCGTTGAGGGTGGGTGTGTCGCGCGTCAGCATCAATCCCATGGAGGCGCAAATCCCCACACAGCTTGGCGGATACGGGGCGCGCGAGGGCAAACCGGCCATCGGCACGCTTGACACGATCTATGGCAAGGTGTTGCTGTTCGACAATGACCACGAAAAATCCGCGTTGGTCACCGTCGATATGTGCAGCGTGCCGATTTGCCTGGTGGAAGAGACACTGGCCAAGGCGAAAATCGAGGGGCTAACGCTCGACAGGACGCTCGTGACAGCGAGCCATTCCCACACGGGCTTGGAAGGGTACGCCCTGGATCGCCGCAATGTTGCGAACAATCCCAACATCGGTATCTTCAGCGAACCCATGCTCAATTTCGTAACGGACCGCTTGTCGGAGGCGTTGCGTCAGGCGGATGCGGCGTTGCAGAACGTGAAGGCGGGGTCTTCGGCAATCGACCTGCCCAGAATGAATCGCAATCGCCGCGGCAATCGTCCCCTCGATACGCAGATGACCGTATTGCGCCTCGACACGATCAACGGCGCGCCGTTGGCGGTCTTGGTCAATTACACGGCGCACGGGACCTTCGTGGACGAGACCGACATGCTCGTGTCCGGCGAATGGGCCGGGAGCATGCAGCGTACCGTCGAGGACCTCATCGGCGGCGGCGTGACGTGCTTCTACACCAACGGCGCGGAAGGCGACGTATCTCCAGTTGGCGTGGATGCGGGCAGCCACTACGAAAAGGCCCAGAACTATGGGAGGCAGATCGGGGTGGCCGCGGCGCGTCTCGCCGATGCGATTCCCACGAGTTCGGTGAACGCGTATGCCGTGCGCAACGCGTGGGTGACGCTGCCGGAACGCAAGGCCGCGCCGGATTTCGTGAAGATCGCGGGCGAAGAATACAAGGTGACGCAAGAGGATATCGACACCATGGTGACGATCCTCTTCCCTGAGAAAGCACCGGTCTACGCCTTGCGCATAAACGGATTCCAGCTCATGTCGTTTCCCGGAGAGCCCATCGGCGAAATCGGCTTGAAGGTGAAGGACACGCTGCGCGCGGCAGGCATCGCGAATCCCTGCGTCGCGGCGCTCACCACCGATCAAATCGGCTACATCCTCACGAAAGAGGAATACGCCAAGAGCGGCTATGAAGTGACCGCCTCGTTCTACGGCGACGGCCTCGGCGCACTGTTGACGGACGAGGTCTGCAAATTGGGGACGGCAGTGGCGTCAGAATGATCTCGCGCTGAGACGCCGAGACTCTCAATACATGCACCGGAAGACGCATGTATTGAGAGTCCGGGGTTGATCATGCTTCTCCTCCGCAACTCAGCGCGAAGATTCTTTGCGTCAGAGGCCGCGCAAATCCATAATCGCTTGGGCGATACGCGTCCGGTAATCCAGCAACAGCGCGAAGTCCAGTTCGCAATCCCGCGTCATGCGAGTGATTTCGTCAATAGACCCGACCTGCCAACCCACGACGTTGTCGACAGCTTCCTTCAGCAAGGCCTCGGCGGCGTCGGCCTGAGCAGTGCGGCCCGCCGCGCGTGCCTTTGCGCTCTCTTCTCGCAGCACGTAGAAGGCACGATAGTCCTCCACGCCGTCGCGATCGGCTTCCCATCGGCGCGACGGCACGATGACATCGCCCACTTTGTATACCGCGGAGTAATTGGTGTCCGTCGTCAGCCAGTTGTCTTCGCCCTGATAGACCCAATAGCCCGCGCCCTCAAGCCCGAAGTGCCACGCCAGCCATGCGAACCCGCGGTAGTGGCCGAGGGGCAGTAGGTCTTTCGCGGGGCCTGGCGCCTCATAGGCCCAGAACCGTTTTGCGTTCTTCTGGAACCACGCGAGCAACTCGGGGTCGCGTTTGAGCAAGTTCATCTCGGGCTGCCAGATATCGATGAGGTCCTTGAATTCTTCGAGGTATTCCACGCGGACCAAACCCGCGGGGTCGGCATAGATGTAGGCCTTGGGGTCGGCACGTTTGACTTTCTCACAGAATGCCTTCAGTTGCGGTATGCCGGTGAACCCCGTGTTCCATGGCTCGTCCATGGGATAGAAGGCCCACTGCTCGTACTTGAATCCCTTGGCGGCGAGATGCGTTGCCATCGCCGCGAGGCCGTTCTTGAAGGCGTTGTAATGGGCATCCGAAGCGGCGTCGGGCGCGGTGCCGCCGGGCCACTGCGGCGTGGGCGGCGATGAGTACAACAGCGTGAAATGCGCGGGGATGCGCGCAAGGGTGGCGTCGAAAGTGGCCCAATCGAGTTCGCCTGCGCGATTTCCTTGAGCATCGACGGCCATGGCAGGAAGTGGCGGACCATACACGACGGATACCCCGTGATCGATCATGTCCTTCACGGCGTTATCGGAAAACTGCGGTGCGTTGAAACTGCTCCAGTTGATCTTCGCGTAGACCGTTTCCGGAAGGGCGACAGGCCACACGGCAATCTGGATCGGAACAGTACGAACCGCCGCAGGATTCGTAAGGCTCGCCAGGTGGAGCGTCGCTTCGTGCGTACCGGCAGGCAAGCCGTGCGTGTCGATCTGAATCCAAAGCTGGCGCGCCTCGCCGGGGGGCAAGGCAATGGTTTGCGCCGAATTCAACAGCGGCAAGGCGTCCATAACTTTGGGAACGGTGGTTGCAGGCACTTCAATGCCTTCGCGGATGGTCAACTTCGCCGCGATTTCGGGAGCAGGGGACGCTTGCTGCGCCCCCGTGGGATGCGGGGCAAACGCGCAACGGACATTCAGGGTTTCGGAGGTCAAATTGAGCACATTGAGGGCGACATCCTCGAACTCATTGCCGTAGGCATGCACGACAACCGGCGTATTGGCAGCGAGCGAATCGGGCACCGCCGCGGCCTCGAACGCATCCCACGGGTTGGCATCTTGCCAGCAGATGAAACTTGCCGAATCGCCGGTGCGCCACGCGGCGTCCAGCACGCGGACGAGGGTCTTGAGGCGCTGGGCTTGCGCGCGAAGCTGTGTGGCCTTCTCCGCGATGAGCGCGGGCGAGGCCCCGCCGATGGCGAGTTGCTTGACGGTATCTTGCATGGATCGAAGCGAGGCCACCTGGTTGCGAAGCGAAGACGTGTCGATATGGGCGGCTTCCCCGGACCGCAAGGCCACTTCCGTGGCTTGCCACACGTCGGAGAAGGCGCACTGCTCGGGCGCTTCCGGAGAAGCCTCGCGCAGTGCGACAAACACCGGCTTGAGCTGGCCAGGGACATGCAAGCGCGCGACGACGCTGGCGGATCCCTTTTCGGCGAATTGCCAGTTCACGCTTGTGCGGGTCGCGCCGATGGGCAGATCGACAACGCGCGTGTCGTCGGGGCCATTGCTGTAAATCGTGAGGAATTCGAGATATGCGTTTTCGGGAACGGGCGCGGACCAAGAGAACGTCCACGTGTTGTCGCCCCACATGACGGGGCCTGCTTCAATGTCCACGGAACCGGAGGCATGCAGGTCGGTAAGCTTCTCCGGGATTCCCAGCGGAACGTTGCTGTTGGCGGTCATGGAGGAATTGCCACGCAAGGACGGCCACGCGATCCGGCCTGTCGCATTCCAGGTCAGGCAATGCAGCTTGTTCGGGTTTTCGGTGGCAACGACAACGTCGAGCTTCCCGTCGCCATTGATGTCGCCAATAGCGGGGGTTGCGTTCGCCCCGCCGCCAAGGGGCAGCTTTACGTCTACGGTGCCGTCCTGTCCGACGACAAACACGCACGCGCCTGAGTCTGCTTCCGCGCCGCGGAGTCCGGCGACGATTTCGAGATAGGTGTCTCCGTCGATATCGGCAACGGCAGGGGCCCAGAACAGTCCACGGCCTCCCAACTCGACACGCCACGATTCGTCTCCGTTGGGCGCGCTCTTGTAGAGCCAGTTGCCTTTGTCGCCGTGGAGGACGTCCAGTTTGCCGTCGCCATCGAAATCGGCCGGCACGATCGAGTAGTAGCTTTGCTGCACGTCGCGCGTGCGCCACTTGAATTGGCCCGTCGCACCGTCGAGCGCCATAAGCGCCGTGGCGTTGCCGACGTTACTGCGCGTGATCAGGACTTCGGCCTTGCCGTCCGCATCCAAATCCGCAATGACAGGCCCCGAACGTCCATACGGCGCGTGCTCGTGATACCGCCACTGGGCGCGGCCCCACGCGTCGAGACAATAGATGTTCCCGTTGTCGGTCCCAAAGACGATTTCGGGCGCGCCATCCGCTTCGACATCGCCCACGGCAATGCCGCCGACCCGGAATCGGTCGCCGTTGAAACGCCACAAGGGCTCGCCTTGCGCCGAATAGCATCGAAGCCAGCCGTCGTCGAATCCGAAAAGGACCTCCTTGCCTTTGGAAGGCATAAGATCCGCGGCGACGACTGTCTTGAAGCCGCCCGCGGGCGTAGCGCAAGAAATGGTCCATTTTGATTGGCCGTTGGCGTCGAGACACACGACGGTCCCGTCGGCCAATGCCACGAGCACCTCGGGCGCTCCGTCCTCATTGAGGTCCGCGATGGTCGCGGGTGTGGCGAGAGAGACCGGTTGCTTCGCGGACCAGACGACGCCTCCAGCGCCATCGATGCGCAACACGTTGAAGCCCGCCGCGACGACAACACCCGTGGGGTTTTCCGTATCGGGGAAGAGCGTCGGTGACGCCGCCGGCCCCTCCAATTCGACGTTCCACAATGCGGTCTGCGCTTCACCCCTTGCCGCAGCCAGGGTCAGGAACACCAAAGAGAGGACTGTCGATCTCATTGGAAAAACTTCCTTCTTGGCGCCTGAACGTAAATCGCCAAACCGGTTGGTTGAGTGAATGCCCCGCTTTCCGAATGCACGCGCACCGCGCCTATTGCAGCACTCGAGGGGAGTTCGTGCAACGTTCATAACTTCAGGCTGCCGTCAGTTCGATTCTCAATCGCGTTGTCGCCACCACTGCCGCACGCCAAACTCCAGCGCCGACAATTCCGAAGCGATAGTAAACAAGGGCTATCGGGGGATCAATGTGAAGGCCGGTGCGCCCGCCTGGGCAGGAACGCCTTCTTGAAGCGTCCGAGAATTCCGTGGTCTTCGAGAAGAGGCGCTTTCGGCGAAAGCGCCCTGCCTTTCTTGCCGTGATTGACCGCCTTCCCAGCCGTTTGACTGCCGACGCCCCGTGGCGTACACTACCTGCGACTGGCAGCGGGCCCGATGGGGCTCGCTTTTCTGTCTGTCATCGCCCGTGAACGGGTAGCTCAGTTGGTAGAGCATCGGACTTTTAATC
>JBHEKO010000285.1:0-5437 GCA_041859475.1 Candidatus Hydrogenedentales bacterium | reverse complement strand
CCGGCCCTCGCCACGTTGCCTCCGCTGATCCTAAAGGCAATGAGGCTGAAAGCCCGCCTCGTGCGCTTCCTCCACCGCAAGTAGGGACGTTTCTCATCGCGCAGGTAGGGACGTTTCGCGTCGCGAAGGTAGGGACGTTTCGCGTCGCGCAGGTAGGGACGTTTCGCGTCGCGCAGGTAGGGACGTTTCGCCGAAACGTCCGGGGTGACCGCAGACCGCGAAATCCCTGAAAGAACCCCCTGCGAAGCTCACCCATTCGCCGCAAGGTTGGGCCGACGCGCCAGCCCTCTTTCATCCTATTTATGAACAATCTGAGCACTTCTGTCCTGAGCGCAAGTGTGTACTTTGGACATTTCGTCACCTTATGTCGCTCTTAGGCCAGTACGGACTAACATATGGTCTCACCGTGCTTTAGCCCGAAAAACCTCACAAAATCGAGTTCTGGTACGGTTTTTGCGGTTGCCTCTGTGGTCCGTTACGTAGATACACGGGGGTGACCGTAGCGGATCGACATGCAGTTCCTGGCGCCTGCACGGCTAGTTCAGCGTTCAGCGCAAACCGCAATAAAGAATGCGCGGCCTCTCGGTATCGCTGCTCATCTGGAGGTAGTACCTTGAATCGCAGAAACTTTCTGCAACTGGTTGGCGCCGGTGTATCGTGCCTGGGTGCGGGCGCAGCCCATGCCGAAGACGCCGCCGTCTCCGAAGACGACGGAATGGGAATGCTCGTCGATACGACGGAGTGCATCGGTTGCAGGAAATGTGAATTTGCATGCGATCAAGCCCAGGAGCTTTCCGGCCACCCGCGCGAATCCTTCGAGGACACTTCGGTCTTCGAACACCAGCGGCGGATGACCTCGGACGCGTACACCGTGGTGAACCGCTTCCCGCAACCCGAGACTCCTGACAAACCGATCTACGTCAAGAGCCAGTGTATGCACTGCTTGGAACCGGCCTGTGTGTCCGCGTGTTTGGTTGGCGCACTGACAACGTCGGAAAACGGTGCGGTGGTGTACGACGCCCAGAAGTGCATGGGGTGCCGCTACTGTATGGTCGCCTGTCCGTTCGAAGTCCCCGCATACGAATACCACGATGCGTTGACGCCTCGCGTGCGAAAATGCATTTTCTGCTTCGATCGGGTGAAGAACGAAGGGAAGATTCCGGCGTGTGCCGAGATGTGTCCGCCGATGTGTCTCACCTACGGGAAGCGAACCGAACTACTGGCGTTGGCGCACGAGAAGATCCAGCGGCATCCCGACAAATACCTGGACAAGGTCTACGGAGAGCATGAGGTCGGCGGGACGCGCTGGCTGTACTTGGCCGCAAAGCCGTTCGAAGAACTCGGCTTTCAAGCGTTCGGCGACAAGCCGATCCCGCAACTCACCGAGACAATCCAACACAGCATCTTCAAGTTCGGAATTCCTCCACTCCTTCTGTTCGGGGTGTTGGGCGCGGCGATAACCGCGTTCAAAGACGACAAAGCGCATGACACGTCTAAGCACGGCGACGGCGCGCCGTACACGAAAGACGCCCGATGAGTGCGCATGTTCACGCCGCGCCGGTGAACCGGAAATTCTTTACACCCGGAGTATCGATATTGATCGTGCTCGCCGCTATCGCGGGCGGCTTGGCGGTATATCGATTCATATTTGGGTTGTCCTCAATCACAAATCTGAGCGATCGATATCCGTGGGGACTTTGGATTGCGGTGGATGTGGCAACGGGCGTGGCTTTGGCCGCGGGCGGCTTTACCACCGCCGCGTTGACCCACATTTTCCATAGAGGTCGTTACTTGCCGGTGGTGCGCCCCGCGTTGCTTACGGCAATGCTGGGCTATACGTTCGTGGGCCTGGGTCTGATGGTTGACCTGGGGAGATATTATAATATCTGGCATCCGGCCTGGCCCACGATGTGGCAAGGGAATTCCGTCTTGTTCGAAGTGGGCATGTGCGTGATGGCCTACTTGACCGTCTTGTACCTCGAGTTTCTGCCGATTGTCTGCGAGTGGTCGCGTCACGGAGGAAGGTTGCGCGGCCCCCTGGCTCTGGTGCAACGTCCATTCAAGCGCTTTCTCGACGCCGCGGAACGCATGCTCGACAAGACAATGTCGGTTCTCATCATCGTGGGCGTGGTCTTGTCGTGTATGCACCAATCGTCGCTCGGGGCCCTAATGCTGATCGCCCCATACAAAGTCCATCCGCTTTGGTACACGCCCATTCTACCGCTGCTGTTTCTGCTGTCGGCGATTGCCGTCGGCTATCCTATGGTGATCTTCGAGTCCATGGTGTCGGCGATGAGTTTTCGACGTAAACCGGAAATGGAGATTCTCACCCCGTTGAGCCGGTTGGCGCTCCTCTTCCTGGGGATCTACATGGCGGCGAAGATCGTCGACCTGATGGTGCGCAACGTCTACGGCCATCTCTTCGACGGCGACCTGGCCTCATGCATGTTCTTGGCCGAAATCGGCTTTGGCGTACTCTTGCCTTTCTGCATGCTGCTATCGAGCCGGATTCGCCGCTCGCCGCGTTGGCTCTTCTTGGCCAATCTGCTCATCGTGCTGGGCGTCGCGCTCAATCGCATTAACGTCTACATGATCGCGTACCAGCCTCACTACGCAACGGTGCGCTACGTTCCCAGCGTCAGCGAGATCCTGGTCACCGTCGGTCTGATTGCTACGCTGATGCTTGTCTTCCGGATTTTCGTCACGATCTTTCCCGTCCTCCCTGCCGTCGAGCAAAAGACGGCTCCAGCAGGTGGACGGCGAATCGAGGGGTAGTTTCCATGCGAATGCGGTATGTGCTTCTGGGGGTGTTTTGCGCCTTTCTCGTTTTGGTTCCGCTTGGGCACGTGATGGCCCAACCGGAGGAGGCCGTGCAGGCGCAGGCGGCGCCGGCGCAGGAATCGCCGGCAATCAACTGCGCCGTTTGCCACGTCTCGGAATCCCCCAAGACCGCGGAAGAAGCAAAGCTGAAGGCGTGCCCACGGCCTCGCGATGCGGAGAAATCCGCTGCCGGCGAGTCTCCCGATGTGGTCATCATGGACGCGCTGTCGGAGTTGTACGTCCCCGTCGTGTTTCCGCACAAACTGCACGCGTCGATGACCGACATGGGCGTTGGGTGTGCCACCTGCCACCACGCGAATCCCGAGGGGCGCATCCTGAAATGCAGCGAGTGCCACAATGGACCCTCGGAAGCAACGAACCTGGAAAAGCCCAGTCTGAAAGGCGCCTATCACCGGCAGTGTCTGAATTGCCATCGGGAATGGGACCACAAGACCGATTGCGGCATTTGCCACGCCAAGCGAGTGCCCGGAGTCAAGTTCGAAATTCCGGCGGATCCTACGGACATCATGGGCAGCTTGCATCCCAATATCGAAGCGCCCGACAAGAAGATCTATGAGGCCAAAAAACTGGAAGACGCCCCCGTCGTGACGTTCCACCACGCGGAACATGTTACGACATTTGGCCTGCGGTGCGTCGATTGCCACACGGAGCAGAGCTGCAACCAGTGCCACGACAACGGGAAGCGGACACCCCACGTGAAGCAGGATCCGCATGAAGATTGCGTGCGTTGTCATGAGAAGGAGACGACGGACAACTGCACCTATTGCCATGCCACCGAACCGACGACAGGGTTCGACCATGAGCGCGTGGCGGGCGCGGCATTGGCTGCATATCACAGGGAAGTAAAATGCAGGTCGTGCCATGGCGGGGACAAGCGAATGCAGCCGGTGGACCCGAAGTGCGAGTCGTGTCACGCCGCGGATTGGACGCCGGCCGAATTCGATCACAGCATCACCGGGCTGGTATTCGACGAAGATCACAAGGACCTCGATTGTTCGGCGTGCCATCCGAACGGCATGGGCCAACCGACCGACTGTTCCGTCTGTCACGACGACGGACGCAAAACGTTTCCGCCCCCGGAAGAAGCCGCGAAGCCGTAGAGATTTCGGACCTTGAGTCGTATAGGGCAGCAAAACAAGGTAGGGCGCTTTCGATAGGTAGGGCGCTTTCGCCGAAAGCGCCTCTTAGCCTTATCCCGAAGACTGCGCTCCCCCGGACGATTCGGCGAAACGCCCAATACGGGCGCATTCGCGCAGAGCGATGGTCTTGTCGGGATGCAACCGATACTCTATACTGAAGACGCAATGATGCTGGCCTGCTGCGTCTCGGTAAGGGGGAACGCCGAATGAGTGCCAACGCGAAATCGGTTTCTCCAAGTCCGTTGTGGAACGTTTCGGACGCGCTGTCGGAACGCTCCAAACGGTTGCGCGACGAGTATTTCGCATTCGATACGCGCTCGTTCCGAAACGAAGTCCTTCCGTTCACCACCGGAACACCGTGGGATTCCGTATATTCGTGCAGCCGATGGACGAATGTGCCGGAAATTGCCCCATTCCTCAAGGCATTCGAAGACTCCCTGCTGGCGGCGGCGCGGGTCGTGCCCGTCCCCGAGTCGTTTTGGCAACGGCCTGTCATTCTTCGTGCGGCGCACTTCTTTGCAGATGTCATTCGGACGCAACTCCCAATCGCAATCCTCGACGGCGAGTTGATTGTAGGCGGCCACTTCAACGTGGCGATGTCGCTATGCCTCACGCGCCGCGAAGCCGCGCAGCGCAAGAAGATGGCGGGAGAATTCGTGCGAGGCGTCGTGCATGCCTCCAAGCTCGGATTGGGAAACTGCGCCGCGGTTCCGGGTCACCTCATACCTGACTATCCGCGAGTGCTTCGGATCGGATTGAGCGGCATTGCAGAGCACATCATGCGCGAGGTGGAAAAGGAGCATAGCCACGAGAAGCGGTGCGCGCTTGAAGCATTCCGCGTGGCGTGCGTGGGCGGCAAGGCCCTTGCCGATCGGTATGCGGCGGAAGCCTCCCGGCTGGCGGCGAACGCCGCTCCCGTTCGCGCGAACGAACTGACCGACATCGCCGCAATCTGTCGCAGAGTCCCGTGGGAACCCGCGCGGACGTTTCACGAAGCCCTTCAATCCCTATGGTTCATGCACATGCTCGTGCTCATCAGCGAATCGTACCCGGGGCCGGGCGTCTCGTTTGGGCGTTTCGACCAATACCTCTATCCCTACTACGCAGCCGACCTTGATGCAGGCCGTCTCACGCGCGAGACGGCGCACGAATTGTTGCGGTGTTTCTGGATCAAGCCCAACTACGCCTACGACTATCAGGGACGCGTCGGCCGTAACCAGGGCATCAACTCGTCGTTCGGCCAACTGGTCACGCTCGGCGGCTGCGGGCCCGAGGGTGAAGATGTATCGAATGAATTGACGTATCTCTGCCTCGATGTGATCGAGGAAATGAATCTGCTTGAGCCAAAACCCAACATCCGCCTGCACGCCAATACGCCGGATAAGCTCATGCGGCGCGTTTGCGAGATCGTGTCGAAGGCGCAAGGAGCGCCCTTCCTGCTTAATTTCGACGAGAGC
>JBHEKO010000265.1:0-2566 GCA_041859475.1 Candidatus Hydrogenedentales bacterium | reverse complement strand
GCGCCGAGAATGACGCCGTTGTAGAAGAGGGAAACGACGGTGCCGATGCCCCAGAAGACGCCGACCGCCATGGTCATGATCGAGACCTTCGTGTTGTGCGTGAAATAGAAGCTGGTGCCTTGCGCCTTCATGCCGGCCATCTTGTCGTTTTCGCGAACCCTCTCCTCGCGTTCCACGCGCTTGCTCGGATCGATGTCCAAACCGGGGAACGGCATCAACACGTCTTTGGCTTCTTTGTCGCCGGAGATGGCGAACCCGCCGAAAATACTTCCCGCGAGGGTGACGAGACAGGCGACGCCAAAGGCCCAGGCATGCTTGCGAACGGTGCATGGGAACGTGCGGAAGAACCAGTCGAACGGCGCGAACCAGCGCGTCCGGTTGCGCTCTTCGTGGATCTCGGCATAGGCGCGCCCTACGAGCGATTCGAGATAGTGGCGCAGCTCCGGCTCCGACGCGAAGGTGGTGAGCTTGGAGAGATCGGTCGCCGTCCGTTCGTAGAGGTATTGGAGACGCCGCGCTTGATCGAGGCCCATCTTGAAGGTCATGTCCGCGGCGACGGTGTCGAGCAGTTTCTCAAGCTCTTCCCAATAGGGCCGCTCTTCCTTCAGAAAGCGCTGCAAATCGATGATCACTGGGTATTCCTCCGAGGCATCATCAAATCAACTGCCTGCGTTTGATGTCCGCGTATTGCGATACGAGTTGCCCGCACATGCGTTCGTTTTCGAGCAGGGAGAACGTCACGCCGCGGCGATGCAGCACGCGGTCAAGTTCGCGCAGGTCGTGCCAGCGGAGATGCCCCGCCAGGTCGCGATACACGTCGTCCAAGGTGTTCACGTTCGCGTCGGACAGAATCGGATTCACGCGCGGCGGCGCAATCATGCCCACCAGCACCAGATGCTGGCGGCGGACGATCTCGATGTTGCGCACGAAACTCTCGGCGAGCACGGAGTCGTCGAGGTTCGTGAGAAACAAGAGCAGCGCGCGCCTGCGGAGGCGCAGGCGAATGAACGAGAAGGCCTCGTCGAAATCGGGATTCACAAGCTGCGGCTCCAGCGTGTAGAGGGCGTCGCGGCACGTGTTGTAGTGGGCGCGCCCGTTCTTGGCGCGGACAAACGAGCGCACGCGGTCGCCGAAAGTCAGCAGGCCGAACAAATCGCCCTGGCGTTCCGCCGCCGCGCCGAGAATCAGGGCCGCCGAGATGAAGCGCTCGAGGTGCGAGACTTCGATAAACGCTTCGTCGCTCTGGCCGACCGCCGCCCCGACGGGCAGTTGAACCGTGCGCGCGCTGAGGCGCGACGTGTCCAGGATGACGTAGACCTCTTGGGTTCGTTCGAGCTGATAGACTTTGGTCACGGGCTTTCCGCGCTTGGCGGTCGCCTTCCAGTGGACTTCGTCGTAGCTGTCGCCGGGGATGTACTCGCGCAGCTTCTCGAACTCGCGTCCCTGACCCACTTGGCGTTGGGCATGGATGCCGAACATGCCGCGTGGCAAAAAGAGGGCCGCAACGTATTTGCGCTCGTTCAGCAGATTTGGATAGACGCGCACTTCGACATCGAGGGGATTCGACGCGCGATACGTCCACAGCCGCAACGGCGACAAGCATTGATAGTAGACCTGCGACAGGCGGTAGTTGCCGCGCTTCGTGGGCGTGACCGGCCATGCCACGCGCGACAGCGTTTCGTTGGCGGGCACGAGTGCGTCGACGCTTTCCATCTCGGAATCGATTTCCCGTGGGAATGGCAGGCCGATGGAGAGGCGCGCTGCGTTGCTTCGATCGTTGTGCACGTAGAGATCGATTGCGCCCGCGCGATCCTTGGTGAGCCGGATCACGTCGGGCAGCGAAACGCGAAAGCCCGCGATCCGTCCGCGTGCGAACAGTGCGTCGAGCGCCGCGACGGCGGCGGTTACGACGATGACAGCCGCCAACATGGGCGCGTATTCCGGGCGCATGACCGCGATGCCGCCGCATGGCAGCAGTAGAAACCCGGCGAGCATCAGCAATAGGGAGCTTGGCGCAATCATCTCGGTACCGCCACATCCTCCAAGACTTTGCCGACGACTTCGGCGACCGTCATGCCCTCGATTTCGTATTCGGGCCGCAGGATAAGCCGGTGCTCCATGACGGGTGTCGCCATGGATTTGATGTCGTCGGGCGTCACGAAGTCGCGGGCCGCGATGGCCGCGCAAACGCGGGACGAAAGCAGAATCGCCTGGGTCGCGCGCGGGCCCGCGCCCACGAGGATGCTCGGGTGGGTGCGCGTCGCGCGCACGAGATCGACCACGTAGCCGATGAGTTCATCGCGCACGGTGATCCCGAGAAGGCACGCGCGCAACTGGGTCAACTCTGCTTCCGTGATCACTTGCTCAACGCGGCCCGCGGCCAAGGTGGCTTCCGGCGACTCCTTTCCAAGGGTGCGCGAGGCCAGCGTCAGTTCGTCGTCGCGATTGGGGCAGTCCATGCTGAGTGTCAACAGGAACCGGTCCTTCTGCGCTTCCGGCAACGGATAGGTGCCTTCGTATTCGATGGGATTCTGCGTCGCGAACACGGTGAAGTTGTCGTGGAGCG
>JBHEKO010000259.1:0-4297 GCA_041859475.1 Candidatus Hydrogenedentales bacterium | reverse complement strand
CACGTCGCCGTCGTTACCGCGGTCACCGAAGCCACCGACGTGCGGAAGGCGGCAAGCGACCTGCGCGATGCCATGCGCGCCGCGCGCCACGCATGAGCACGCTCTACGAAACTCCTGCGTACTACGCGATGGCCTTCTCCTCTCGCGACATCGACGAAGAGACCGGCGTCATGGAAGAACTCATCCGCCGCCATTCGCGCCGTTCCGTCGGACGCGTGCTCGAAGTCTGCTGCGGCCACGCCCCCCACATGCCCGAATGGCTCCGCCGCGGATACGAATACACCGGCATCGACCTAAGCCCTGCAATGGTCGCGCACGCCTCGGCCCGCGCCGCCGAAGCCGGTGGCAACGCGGAAGTCCTGCGCGCCGACCTCACAAACTTTTCCTTGCCCCGCGCGGCGGATTTCGCCTATCTGCCGTTGTCTTCGCTGTATGTTACGAACGGCGCGCAGGTGGAGTCGCACTTCGTGGCGATGGCGGAGGCCTTGCGCCCCGGCGGCTTGTACCTCCTCGAATGGTGCGTCAACTTCGACCCCTTCGTCGACATCCTCGATACCTGGGAAATCGACCGCGACGGCGCGCACATCGATGCGAGCTACTTCATGCGCTGGGTCGACCGCGTCGAACAACTCGTGGAAGAATCGATCCATCTGAGCGTCACGCACGAAGGCAAGCAGTTCGACCTTGAGCAGAAGGCCCAACGCCGCGTCGTGTTCCCCCAGGAGTTCCTCGCCTTCATCCGTGCGCACAACGCCTTCGAATTCGTCGGCTGGTGGAACGACTGGAACCTTGGCCTCCCCATTGAAGGCCCCGAACCCACCCACCGGCCCATCACCGTCATCCGAAGGGTGTAAAGTCCCGGCGACTTCTACTTCTCCGCGGCTGCGTCCAGCGCTCTCACGGGCCCGTGCCACACGCCCTCGCCGAACACCTGCCGCGACTCCTCGGGAAACACTTCCTGGCGCACGCGGATCAAACTCGCCGCATAATCCCAGTCGCAGGACAACGGCCGCCAGCCATACCCGTCCGCCGCACTGTTCCAAAAGCGAAGTACGCTGTCGAACGGGTCTTCGAGCGACAAAGATGTTTTCGGAACCCCGCCTTCGATCAGCGCGTACGCCCCGTCCACCAGCCCCCACGTGCCGAAGAGTATCTCGTCGATGCTTGTCCCGCGCCGAAGCTCAAGGACTCCTTGGCGCAGCGCGTCTTCGATAACGCTCCGCAGCGTGCCCAACTCCTCCTGCTCCGCCTGAATGAGCGATTGCAGACGCAACGGAGGCGTCTTTTCGCGCAACGGACCCATGGCCGAGTGAATGATCCGCGAGTCCCCAGGATTGAGTTGGCTGAACAGGCAGACCGCCTCGCCCAAGGCCAGCATACGCTCGCGCGTATTGCCGGCAAATTCGATGCCGCGCCGCATCAGCTCCGTGCGCCTGCGCAACGAGAGGTCCGCCAATGCGATGACGATCTCCTCCTTGCACGAGAAGTAGTGGTAGATCGTGCCTTTCGAGACGCCGCACTGCGCGCCGATGCGCTCCATGGTCAGCCCGTAGTACCCATCCGAAAGAAACAAGTCGCGCGCAACACCCAAGATGGTTGCGTCCCGCTCTTGCAGCTTACGAATTCTTGGCGAAACAAACGCCACGGCCGTAGGCCCCCCATGAGTCTCGGGCACACGCCCCCTACCCTACACACCAACAGACTACAGCGGTCAGCCGGAACGGTCAAGTAAAGGCGCTGCCCCCGCGCCGCTCCGAAGAGTCCATGGATCTCATAGGATCAATACGTCCTATACGTCCCACCCCTTTCCTTTTCGCAAACAGAAGCAGAAGGGCCGGTGTGACTTCATGGGGCAGTCACCCCCGGCCCTTCTGCCGTCCTGCTCTATGGAAACGCGGAAAGCATACGGGTCCAGCTTTCCACTAGGTCGCGGATCACCCCGCGGACGCGGAGATCGCGCCTGCGGCAACCGCAAACGACGGTGTAATCGGGGTCTCTTCGCCCGGATACTTCACGAACGACACATGACCGTCCATGTACAACACGTTCGACCCGCCCGGCACGTGATTGAAGCTCTTCACTTCCGTCGACGTCGCATCCCACATCACGAAGATTTCGCTTTGGGCGCCTGCCGACGCGGCCGGATTGTTGATGTCGCTGATGAGGAAGCGTTCGATGCCTTCACGCAAGCGATACACCGTGTCGCTGCCGCCATTGCCCGCGCCGCTCATCCCGCCCGTATCGTTCTCCAAGGGCGCAATCGGGCCGCGCGTGTTGGTGTCCATCTGAAGCATGTTGTTGGCGAGATACAAGTTGATGAACTGCATTCCGATCTGCGTCGGGATCGTCGCGCCCGGCTCGGTCGTAACGCCCATCGCCGCAAGCACGCTCGCGTCCATCAGATACTCCGTCCTCTCGTCGCACCGGTCGTACATGAACCCGAAGTAGTAATACGACCAGGAGGCCGCCCACCAATTGTTGTAGGAGGTATCGCCTTCCACACCCCGGAAGCCGAGGATGGACGTGCCGTCTTCGTAAAACATGTCGTCAGTCTTATGCTTGGCGCTCGACGGACACACGTAGATGTTGGGATCCGTCACATACTCGGGGTACACAGCAGCCGCCAGAGGCGTCATGATCGGCCCGTAGCACGGTGTACACACCGTCTGGTTCTGCATCGGCGGGAACTTCTCCCCCCTCGATTCATTCGCGTACATCTTGTAAACAAGCCCGAACTGCTTCAGGTTGTTTGCGCAACTCGCACGCCGCGCCGCTTCGCGCGCTCGCGCAAGCGCCGGAAGCAATATCGCTGCCAAGATGCCTATGATGGCGATGACAACGAGGAGCTCAATCAGTGTAAACCCTTTCTTTCTCATAGCTACTTTCCCCATTCTGGTTAACGTTACGACGTCTTCTATTCCAAAAGTGACCGCCGGGTCACTTGAAGCCATGCCTCCGAAACCTTGCCCGATCCAGGCGACTCCCCGTAGATGGCCCGGGCCTCTTCCGCGAACACTTCCTCGCGCGCCCGAAGCAAGCTCGCGTTGTAGTCCCACTCCGTGAAGAGCGGCTTCCACCCGTAACCGTCTGCCGCGAAATTCCAGAACCGCCACACCCGCTCGAACGGATCGTCGATCTGCAGCGACGTCCCGTGCGCGCCCCCTTCAATCAGCAAGTGCGCACCGTCCACAAGACCCCACGTCCCCAAGAGCATCTCTTCCACCGTGGTCCCGTTTGTCAGGACCAAGTCCTTGCGCGCTATCGCCTCGTCGATGAGGCCCCGAAGGAGTTCGAGCTGTTCCCGCTCCGCTTGGACAAGCGACTGGAGCCGCAGCGGCGGCGTCTTCTCCCGGATCATTCCCATCGCCGCATGAATAATCCGCGATTCCCCCGGGTTCAGAATCACAAACAACACCAGCGCCTCGCCCACGGCCAGGATTCGCTCCCGCGTACCCCCCGTGAATAGCGTCCCCCGCCGCATCAAGTCCGTCCGCTTCCGAAACGCCTTGTCCGCCAACGCGATGATGATCTCCTCCTTGCAGGAGAAGTAGTGGTACATGGTCCCCTTGGAAAGCCCGCACCGCGCCGCAATCCGCTCCATCGTCAAGCTGTAGTAGCCGTCTTCGAGGAAGATTGCCCGCGCCGTATCAAGAATCGTGTCGTCACGCTCCTTGAACTTGCGAAGCCGTGGCGAGGAGAACGCCATTCGAAAGAACCCCCAAGTGATGCAAGACCGGGAAGAAGCAACCGGAATTAACTTTAGGTTGACCTGACGTTAGGTCAACCTAAAGTTAGTCTACCCCCAAACCGGCGATCTGTCAAGCCCCGAGGAATGGACTCCTTCCCTCTCCCGCAGCGTTCCAATACGACAGCCCCCCGCCGCACTCAACTGGGATCTGGTTGCTGCAATTCTCGTAACCTATTGCCGAAAAGCAGCTTACGGTAGCAAGTGCGGCCGGGATAGGGAAGACCTCCTACCCTTGTTTCCCAAATCACACCCACCCTCTCGTCAAATGTTTATCCCTTGTTTCCCGAAGCCGCCCCGCCCCTCGTCAAGTGTCTATCCCTTGTTTCCCAAAAGCGCCCGCCCCGCCCTCCAGATTCCCGCCCTTGTCCATCTCGTCCATCCAGTCCACCTGCAAGCGCCACCCCTTGTTTCCCAAGTCCGCCCGCATAGACCACGACCCGCCGCCAACGTAAACGAGGGGCCAAGCGAACGCCCCGCGCTCGCTTGGCCCCTGCATGCAATGCCTCTTCGCCGTTCAGCCTACTTCGGCTTCAGACACCCTATGGGTCC
>JBHEKO010000121.1:0-3894 GCA_041859475.1 Candidatus Hydrogenedentales bacterium | reverse complement strand
CGACGCCACGCGGAACTTGCCGCGTTTGTCGGAGATCGCGTACCGGTAACGCTCGTCGCCCGGCAATTGAACGCGGACTTCCGTGCATAGCGCCTGCGCGATCCAGCCTTGCTTCTCGAGCACCTTCCACGGCACGTCGTACTTTTTCGGACCGATGAGGCTGAATACGTCGTCTTCGCGCGCGTCCTCGCGAACCAGCGTAGCCGTGAGCCCCAAGCGCCGGCGCGCCTGCAACGCAGCCGTTGCCCGGAACACGGGCGCGGGCAACAGGTGGACCTCGTCGTAGACGATCAGCCCCCAGTTTCCTTCGTCGAACAGACTGAAGTGGAGAAAGGGGCTGTCTTTCGTCTTGCGATACGTCAGCACTTGATACGTTGCCAGCGTAACGGGGCGTATCTCCTTCGATTCGCCGCTGTATTCGCCGATTTGCCCCTCCGTGAGCGTCGTCTTGTCGAGCAACTCGTTCTTCCACTGACGCAACGCTACGGTGTTTGTCGTCAGCACGAGCGTTTGCGTTTGCAGGCAATGGATCGCGCCGATACCGACAACCGTCTTTCCCGCCCCGCACGGCAACACCACAACGCCGCTGCCGCCGTGGTTGGACCCGTGCATGTGAAAAGACTCGACCGACTCCTGCTGGTACTTCCTCAATCCGAACGGCTTGCCTGAAAGCGCCGTCTCCCGCAACTTCAATTCGAGCGGCGCTCCCTGAACGTATCCAGCGAGGTCTTCGACCGGGAATCCCAATTTGATGAGCGCGCTCTTCGCGTTGCCGCGATCGCCCGGTCTTACGAAAATGTGGTGGCCGTCCGGCGACCCCGAGATATAGGGTTGCAGCGTCTTCTGATTCACCAATTGCAGAATCAGCATGCTGTCTTCGGAGAAGAGGACGAGGTCGCCGCCGTCCTCCTTCTTGTACAGCTTTAGCCTGCCGTAACGCCCGACGTTGTCGCGCACGTCCACGATCACGTTGTCGGGGATTTCGTACTTGCTGAATTGGCGAAGGTGCTCGATGATCTGGTCGGCCGTCATTCCCGCCGCCGCGGCGTTCCAAAGCGACAGTGGCGTGATGCGGTAGGTATGGATATGCTCGGGCGACTTCACCAGTTCCGCGAATGCGGCGATACTGTCGCGTGCGTCTTCAAAATTCGGCCCGTCCGTCTCGAGCAGAATGGAACGATCCGATTGAACTATCAGTGGCTTGTCTTCGTTTCTACCCATAGAGGCCAAGTGTATCACAGCGGCAGCAACACATGCTGCATCCTTCGCACCCAAGAAAAGGTAGGGACGTTTCGCCGAAACGTCCGCGGGTAACCCGACGTCCACGAGACAAGTCAAAGAGGCGCTTTCGGCGAAACCGCCCTACCTAGGAGCGGCGCAGGTAGGGACGTTTCGCCGAAACGTCCTCCCCTCCGCGTTGCGCCGAAACGTCCTCCCCTCCGCGTTGCGTCATGCCTCCGGCAACGATCTCCAATCGGCCAACTCCACAACGAGGATATCGGGTGCATCGAACTTGACCGAATTGAATACGATCCCCCGGCTGTCAGGCGTGAACGACGCATGCGGATGCGTCGCGATCGTCGCGTGTTTGTGCCCTTGCGTCAGGAGGCGCCGCTCACAGGTCTTCGGGTCGATCAGCCATATGTTCCGTTCGAAATCGTCCGCCATCACCCAACGCTGGTCGGGACTCCCGTGTGTGTGCCACGCGGGCATGCGGAACAATTCCTTGTGCTTGCCCGATTCCCGGTCGGCCACGAACACACCGTGCGGCTTGGCCTTGTGTGCGTCATCGTACGGCCACACCGTAAACAAGACCTTATCCGCGCCCCACCACACCTCGTGCGTCACCCATTCTTCATAGGTTTCTTTGTAGAGGGGCCGCAAGCCGGTGCCGTCCGCATTGACCACCCACGTCCGCTGCGGCGAATCGCCCCCGGTTTCCCAGCAGAACATGATGACCCCCGGCAACACCGGATTCGCTTGGACGTGCCCGATGAGGTTCGGGACTTCCACCACTGTCCGCCATTTTCCGCTCGCGATATCCAACGCAAGCAGGGCCCACTTTTCCTTGGGCGTAATCGTCGCTCCCGCGTAGAGCGTCTTCTCGTCTGCGCTGGCGAACATCCCGCCCGAGGGCGGCTTGTCTTCCGGCCACGCGCACACGTCGCGAGCGCCGTCCTTTCCCGCGAACGACGCGATCACATCGATTTCCACGATACGGCCCTCGCTCAGGGCGTACGCCACCGGCCGCTTCCACGACAAGACGAAATCGCTCACGGGCCGATCCGTCAGGGGGCGATCAACGGCAGTCGACAACTCGAGGATATGCGTGCGGTTGGCGCCCGACCGGTCCGTATTGAAGAGGTAATAATCCATACCTTGCGCCCACTGCGGGTGCGTCTGATAAATGATGGTGTTCTTGCTGCCGCCCTGTGTCAGGCGCCGCACCAGCGCCCCCGTCTTATCGTCGCGATAGGTCTCGAACTTGGGGCTCCACCTTGCCTTGGCTGTTGAGGTGGCCTTACCGCTCGTCGCACAGCCCGCAAGCGCCAGCGCAACCGAACTCTGTATGAAACAACGGCGCGACACCCTTTTCATGAACATACCTCTCCGACATGCGTCCTTTTTGTCTTCTCAGTCCCTTACGCCCCTTAGGTCTCTTCGTCTCCCGCCACCTCCGCCCCCTGTAAATCGCGACGCGTTTCCCGTTACTATACGCGCTCGCCCCGCGGCGCGAAAGCCTCCAAGCGCGGCGACACAAGCACGGACTTTTCACCAAGCCGATGAACGGAGTTACCCCCATGGCTTTTTCCAGAGACGCATCCGAAGCCCAATTGAATGACTTCGATTCCGCCGTCCGGCGCGAGGCCCTCGAAACCCTTTGGGAGCAAGCCCAGAAGGGATTGATCGCCCTCCCCGAACAGACGCGCGCGGTCAACATGCACTGCCACACCTTCTTCTCGTTCAACGGGTACGACTGCTCCCCATCCGCCGTAGCGTGGAAAGCGCGCACCCTCGGCCTCGGCGCGGCGGGCTTGGTCGATTTCGACGTGCTGGATGGCGTCGACGAATTCCTGAGCGCGTGCCGGCTCGTGGGCTTGCGCGCGAGCGCGGGACTCGAGACGCGCATCTTCGTGCCCCAGTTTGCCGAACGCGAGATTAACTCGCCCGGAGAGCCTGGCGTCTCGTATCACATGGCCGCCGGATTCACGCAATCCGCCGTCCCCGTGCCCGGCGTACTTCCTGAACTCAAAGCAACTGCCCAACGCAGAAACCGCGGCGTGACCGACCGCGTCAACGCCTTCCTGAAGCCGGTGGTTCTCGACTACGACCGCGACGTGTTGCCGCTTACGCCCGGCGGCAACGCCACCGAACGCCACCTCTGCATTGCCTACGACCTGAAAGCTGCCGAGATCTATCCCGACGAAGAAGCGCGCGCCGCGTTCTGGGCAGGCAAGCTCAACGCCGACCCCGCCGCGATTCGCAAGATGCTTACGGATGCCCCCACGTTTCAAGGGTTCATCCGCTCGAAACTCATGAAGTCCGGCGGCCCCGGCTACGTCAAAGCGGAAGGCCCCGACTTCCCCAATCTCGAAGCGTTCAACGCGTTCGGTCTGGCCAACGGCGCGATTCCCACGCAGACCTGGCTCGACGGCACCAGCCCCGGCGAACACGACATGGACGAGCTGATGGGGCTGATGATGGACGCAGGCGTCGCCGCCATCAACATCATTCCCGACCGCAACTGGAACATCAAAGACCCGCAGACCCGCGCGACCAAAGTCGCGTTTCTCCACGACATCATCCGCCGCGCAATCGACAAGGACCTTCCGATCATCGCCGGCACGGAACTCAACGCCTACGGCCAACGCTACGTCGACGATTTCGCTGCCC
>JBHEKO010000092.1:0-10747 GCA_041859475.1 Candidatus Hydrogenedentales bacterium | reverse complement strand
AGAAGACTCTCCATAAGCCGGCACGAGGCCGGTTATCCACATATCCACAGCCCTCCACAAAAGAAAAAGAACCAAAAAGAAAACTGCTACTACGACTGAGTCTAGACTTCTGAAGTCCGTAGAAAACGAGCATACAAGGGACGCGAGTGGTTCGCGCATGCTCGTTGCGGTTCCGCCCGCCTACTGCTTCAGAAGGACGGCGATGACCTGTTGGAGGTCTACGGTAGTGACGGTGCCGCTGGTGTCCACGTCGGCGTCGAAGCCGCCGTTGGGCAGGCCGAGGATGGCGAGAATGACGACCTGGAGGTCGGCGGCGTCTACGACGCCGTCGTTGTTGATATCGGCGTCGATGGGATCGAGTTCGACGTCTTCGCGGGTGGCTGCTCCGTCGACGACGGTCACATTGGTAACGGACTTGCTCTGGAAGCCAACGGCGGAGTAGGTCAGGTCATGGGTTCCAGGCAACAGCAGCCGGTAGTAGTCGCCAACGTCGGGATCGGTAAAGACCGGTTGGGTGTTGCCGGTCACGGTCACTTTGGCGTAGAGCGGCGCTCCAGTTGCCGAGGAGGTCACGATGCCGCGCACTCCGCGGTGGACGCCTTCCATGTACGAGAGCATCGACTCCTGGTTGTTGGCCCAGAGCGTCGGCAACAGGCTGGCGGACGGTTTCTTGGTTGTCGACAATTCGACGGTCGCTTCGATGCAGCCCGCATAGCGGTAGTTCCAGTCTTGCATGCTGCCGGTGGCCTCGTACCAAAGGGAACCGTTTACAATCCCATTCGTGAAGAAGGGCGACGAGCTGGTGTACATGGGCGTGTTATGCGACGCGTAGCGCAACGAAAGCGCCTCGATAAGCGCATCGTCGGGCGTGGGCGCGTCGTTGCCCGAGCCTTTGCCGTCGTCGTCGTAGAGATAGTTGAAGAGCAGTGCGCCCCCGTGGAAATTCGCCGACAACACAAAGTTGTTTTCCGCGGTCCATTGCATGACGTGCTGGATTTCCACCGGCCGTCCCGTATCGTTCAACGCCGCTTGGTCGTACACCGTCCCGGCGATTTCGGTGCGGGAAGGGAAGTTGCGGTTCAGGTCAAGGCTATTGGCGTTGTAGCGCGTGCCCGCCACCAGTCCATCGGGGTTCATGCACGGCACAATCCAAATCGCGGTGCTGTTCACCAAATCCGTGACGCGTTGCACGCTTCCGTATTGGGTCAGCAGATAGTCGATCAGATAGAGGCAAAGCTCCGTGCCGACGGGTTCGTCGCCGTGCATGGTCGATACGTACTTGAACTCCGGTTCCTCTTCGTCGTCGTCGGGATTGTCGGTGATGAGGACGGCCCACAGCTCTCGCCCTTGCACGGATTGCCCAAGCGAATACAGGCGGCAGACGGTGTCGTGATCGCCTGCGTACGCCTGCAACTCGGTGGTCAGGCTTGTGTAGCCGTGGTAGACGCCGAGCGCCTTCGGTTGAGGCGTCTCGGGTTCGGGCGGCGCGGTGGGTTGCTGTTCGACGCGGAGCAGGCGGTAGCCGTCCGCGTTCAGCCAGAGCAACTCTTCGGCATTGGCGTATAGGGTGGCGACGTTGCCGTCGACTTTGGTGACGTTGTACCCGGCGGAGGAAAGGGCGTCAACGTCCTTCCCTGGGTCCGTCAGGGCAACATCGACTTCGAAGTACGGGCCGGTGCGGGGCTCGGCCAGCGTGCGTGCAGGAGGAGCCGCGGCGACGGATGCGCTTTCGGCCCAACCGTGCGCGCAGAGCAGAGCTATCGCGAGAAGTGACCAAGTGAAACGAGTCAAGGTGGACAGAAGCATGCTAGATCAAAACCCTGCTGAGACCGAACCCTTCGGCGATGAGCGCTCGCCTGCCGGAAACGCCTTCCAAGACACCCCCTTATTATACCGCAAGAGTGCTGGCCAAAGGGAATCTATTGACACAATACCGGCAACAATGCGACTTTCTTCGGGCAAGGCGCGGGCAATCGGACGAGTCTACTTCGCCGCTTGCCGTGGAGTAGGCCACGGGGAAAGGTGGAGCGAGCCACGCGCTTCTTCAACCCCGAAGAGGCATGTCCGTTCCCCAGGCTTGCGATTGGGGGCATGCAGCGCCATCATGAGGGCGCCGTCGAACGAGGTGAACAGCATGGCGTGCCCGCCGTCGTCCACGAAGATGGGCTTTTTGCCCTGCTTCCAAGGCCCGAGGAGGCTTCCCGAATTGGACGTGGCCACGGCGGTCTTGTAACCGCCTTTTCCAAAGCTCGACCAGAGCATCATGAGCGCGCCCGATTTCGCCCGGTGCAGAAATGGGCCATCGGTTACGAATCCCCTCTTCTCTCCGGAGCCCGACTCTACGACCCATTTGGCGCCGGTCGCTTTGAACAAGAGCACCGGCGTGTCGATGGCGCGGTCCAACTCCGGCGACAGCTTCATCGCGCAGATCTCGCCGTCGCGGACCTGCAACCATTCATGGCAGAAGACCATCCACGGCTGCTGGGTGTCGTCGATAAAGAGGGTTCCGTCCAGGCACAGCCACTCCGTTGGAGTCACCGGGCCGTCGCTGTGGACGCGAAACGGACCGGTGGGCTTATCCGCGACGAGGATCTGCGTGCCGCGATTGCGTTCCTTCGAGCTGAACGTCGCGAACATGTAGTAGCGGCCCTTGTAGGCGAAGACTTCCGGGGCCCAATAGGAGCTCGTGGCCCAGAAGCCCGGCTCCGGCCTGAACACGGGAATGGGCCCGCTCCACGTTTTGAGATCGCTGCTCACGTAGGTGTCGAAACCCGTGGCGGGAGGCAGGTGGACGCTGGTCCCATACACGTAGTACTTCGCTTCTTCCGGCACGGGGAGGATGAAGGGATCGCGGATACGAAAATCGGCGAGCGCTAGGGGGGCCTCGGGCGCCGACACGTGAAATGCTGCAAGTATCACTGCCATGGCAATCATCTGCTGACGATACCAGAGCCAGTTCGCCGGCGCCACCCTCGCGCCAAGCACGAAAAAGCGCGGCCTTCAGCATGTTGATTCTGCCGAACGCCGCGCCCGATTCTCATCGCAGGCACTTCTGTCTGCGCGTGGTCAGTGGTTGAAGCGCCCTACGCTTTTGTCCACTCGAAGAAGCTCAGCACGCTGTTCAGGGCCTCGTCCACCGTGCCGGTCTTGCCGCATTCGAGCGACACGAAGCCGTCGTACTTCGTCGCGACGATGGCTTTGAAGATATTGGTGTAGTTGAGCTCGCCGGAGCCGGGTTGCTTGCGGCCAGGATTGTCCGCGACGTGGAAGTGTCCGATTCGGTCGATGTTCTGCGAGAGATTGCGAATGACGTTGCCTTCGGTGATCTGCTGGTGGTAGATGTCGAACAGCATCTTCACGTTCGGACTTCCGACTCTCTCGAGAATGTCCATGGTCTGATCGGTGCGGGTGAGGAAGTAGCCTTTGTGGTCTACGAGCGGATTCAGGGCTTCCATGATGATCGTCACGCCGTTCTCTTCGGCAATCGGAGCAAGGCGCTTCAAGCAAGTGACGACGTTGTCCGTTTGCTCGTCGATGGACTTGTTGGGATCGGTGTTTCCGCTGAGGCCGATGAGGCGCTTCGTGTTGATGTCTTTGGCCATCTGCACGTTCTTGCGGAACATCTTCTCCATGTCGTCATGCTTGGACTTGTCGACCATGTTGCCGGGAGCGATGGCGCCCACGCCGCCGATGCAGGTCGATTCGAGGCCCAGCTTCTCGGCGAGCGCGCGCGATTCGGCGACTTTGTCCGCGTCGGGCCACATGTACTCGTAGCCGGGGAATCCCCAATCGGCAATGGCCTGCATCTGTTCGGCCATAGTGCCTTCGAAGAATCCCGGTTGCACGCCCATGCGGAGCGGCAGTTTCGCGAACTGCTTATTGGCGGACGTTTGCGCTGCGCCGGCGGACGGCCGTACCACGGCAGCGGCGGCAACAGACGCCGCCGCGGCAGTCAGAAAGGAACGACGAGAAACCATGTCTGCACCCCCTGGGCGACGAGCGCCCGTTAATGGACTTGTCCAAAATACAAAACGCCTGGCGGGGGCGCAAGCGCTATCCCCGCCAGGCGGCTGTTCATTACGCCTTCTTGCCGGGAACCGGGATCGGGCTGTTCGGGTACGGCTTGTCGAAGCTAAGGTCGGCGGGAACGAGGCTGAGATCGGAGTTGATGGCATCGTCCCACTTGAGCTCTTTGCCGGTGTACGCCGACATGCGGCCCATGATCGCCGTCATGGTGCTTTCCGCAACCTGGACACCCTCGTTGATGTAGGGCGTGACGCCGCGGATGGCGTTAACGAGATCGATGTGCTCCTGTACGTACGGATCGATCGGCTTGTCGCCGCCGGTGTCCATCATATCGTTGGCGTTGCTGCGGCCTTTGGTCCCGAGGATGTCTTCGAAAACGCCACCGTCGCTGTCGTCCCAATGGCGGCACATGCTCGTCAAGCGGATACCGCCCTCGTACTCAAAGTCGCACGAGAACTGATCCCACATATCGCCGTACTTGGGATCATTGGTCTTCCACGCGCGGCCGCCGGACGCGAATACCTTGACGGGATGGCCCTTCATGACCCAGTTAATGACATCGAGATTGTGGACATGTTGTTCGACGATGCTGTCGCCGCAGACCCAACAATGGGCGTACCAATTGCGGATGTTGTACTCAAGATCGCTCCACTTGGCGTCGCGCTCCTTGGCAAAGGGAAGCGTGCCGCACCAGTACGCGCGCAGGGCCATGATGTCGCCGATAGCGCCGTCGTGGATCTTCTTGATGGTATCGACATACGCCTTTTGGTGACGGCGCTGGGTGCCGGCCACAAGGCACAGCTTCTTCTCTTCGGCCATCTTGGCAGCAGCAATGAACTGCCGAATGCCCACAGGGTCGACGGCGGCGGGCTTTTCCGTAAAGACATGCTTGCCTGCATTCACTGCGGCTTCGACATGCTTCGGGCGCGAATAAGGGAGCGTGCCCTCCATGAGTATGTCGATATCGGTTTCCAGGATGCCTTTGTATGCATCCAGGCCGATGAAGATGTTCTTCTTATTGACATCGACCTTCTTGGCGATCTCGTCGCCGCTGCTCTTGATCTTATTCAATGAACCTTCCAAGCGGTCCTCGAACAGATCGGCCATGGCGACCAGTTTGACGTTTTCGTTGCCGAGCAACATTTGCGTGGCAGCGCCGGTGCCGCGCCCGCCGCATCCCAACAAACCGACCTTCAACGGCTTCTGCTTCGCGGCTTCGGCCATTTCAAACCGGTTCATCGTCAGCGCGGCCAACCCTGCCGCTGCCGACATCTTTGCGAAATCCCTGCGTGTCATTCCGAAGGTATTGCCCTCGCTCATAGGTCCCTCCTCCTCGTGCATTTTTGGCCGTATCCGATGCGAACCCGGTCCGCTTCGGAAAGTACATCGCGGAAGAGGTTAGCATAGCATACGGCCTTCAACTGTGACTTTCAGTATCGCTCGGTCTTACGACCGACATGCCACGGCGCGCATACAACGCCCGTCGCACTCTACGCAAACATCGCCGGGTCCATCGTCGGAACCTCGTCCGGAACAATAGGCCGGAATCCCATTCTATCGAGAATGTCCTTCTGAATGTCTACACCGGGGGCCACCTCCGCCAACAGCATGCCTTCCGGAACCAGCTTGAAGACGCATCGTTCCGTGATGAACTTGGCGTCCTGGCCAAGGCGGCGGGCTCGTTTGCCGCTGAAGGTGATCTGTTCCACGGACTGCACGAACTTCACGACTCTTCCATCCTGTCGAATTATCAGGCGCCCGTTGTCGACAACGATGTCCGTCCCGCCCGCCGAAAACTCCCCGCAGAAGACACAATGCTTTGCGCCCTGGGTCAGGTTGATGAACCCGCCGCAGCCGATAATCTTGTCGCCTAGCCTGCTGACATTCACGTTCCCCTCGGCGTCCGCCTGGGCCAATCCGACGCAGGTCGTATCCAAGCCACCTCCGTCGTAGAAGTCGAACATCTGCGGCTGGGAGATGAATGCGGCGGGATTGCGGGCGGGGCCGAAATTCTTACCCCCGTCGGGCACGCCGCCGATAACACCCAATTCGGTATTCATGGTGATTTGCTCGAAGAGACCTTCTTCAAATGCGACGGCCGCTACGCCCTGTGGAATACCGACGCCTAGATTGACGTTCATTCCGGGAGCCAGTTCGCGCGCGGCGCGGCGGCAGATGACTTTTTCGATATTGAGCGGCATGGGCTTAATCACGTCCGCGAGCGAGACTGTCTTCTGGCCTGTGAACGCGGGGTCGTGTTCCACGAAGAGGGTATGCGGGTGTGCTTGGCGCGATTGAGCGACAACGACATAGTCGACGAAGATACCCGGAACGCGCACCATGTGGGGATTCGCGGGGGCATCGCTGACGCGCTCGACCTGGGCGATGACGATCCCGCCGTGGTTCTTCGCTGCCATGGCCACTTCGAGGCACTCCAAGAAAGCGGGCTCGTCTTCGCAGGTGATGTTGCCCTGCGGATCGGCGGTAGTCCCTTTGAAGATGCCCACGTGTACAGGAAAGGATTTGTAGAAGAGGTATTCCTTGCCGCCCAGTTCGAGGAGGCTGACGTAGTCTTCTTGCTGCCGCGTGCGCTGGTTCATCTTGCCGCCGTCGATGCGTGGATCGACGAAGGTATCAAGGCCCACCGTCGTGATGATGCCGGGGCGTTTCCCCGCGATTTCCCGATAGAGCTGCGCCAGGACGCCTTGAGGAAGGATGTAGCACTCAATGGCTTCCGTCGCGGCAAGTTTGATAAGGAGATGATTCACGCCGATGTGGGCGCCAATCATGCGCTTCAGCATACCGGGCACGGCGAAATTGTTCATGCCCTTGTATTCGGTGCCGAAGGGCCCCATGCCGGCGGTGAAGACAACCGTCACGTCCTTTGGAGATCCGGTGGAGTCATACACACGCCGGAACGCGGGCAATACTTCTTCGATCGGCATCGGGTTGACCAAGATGGTCGCGCCGTCCGGTATGCGTTGTATTGCCTCTTCGGCGGTGACAACGATGGCCATGTGAAATCTTCTCCCCCGGGGTTGTGAGTCCGACACGAAACATAACACTTTAGCATATTGACCATGGCGGGCTGCAAGAAGAACGCACATGATAAAAGCGGCAATCGGGTCCCGGATAGGGCTGAAGTGACGCGCATTGGACATAATCCCCCGCTTTGCACCAGAATTCACGCTGCCGTGTGGACGGCTCGACTTAAGACACTTTGGGAAGGAAAGCTGCATTTGATGGATTTCAGGAACATTCGAATCTGGCTAACGCTTTGCCTCTGTTGGACTAACGCCGGTGCGGCGGCCCAAGCGACGCCCGCGATCACGGCTAAAGCGGAGCTTGTATCGCCGAAGGTCCTCCCCGGCGCCATCCACGGTTGGCACAGCAATCGTCTCCTGATGGTCGCGGGGTCGCTCTATGCCTGTGCAACCGTGCAGAGCCCAAACGGAGAGAATGCGGAGCATCCGCATGAGAATCCGGGGCATATCTTTCGGCGAGAGCCGGATGGCGCGTGGGTTCAGGTGGGCGAGACGGCCTTTCCGCCGTACATCATGTGCGCGGATTCGAAGCAGCGGATATGGATGATGGGCGCGTCGGCCTGGGACCGCTTGCACATCCTTCGCACGCGCCTCCCGCGGGACTTTTCCACGTTGGAGGAGGTCCACCAGGCAAAGAATGCGTACTTCGGGGCATCCATCAGCCCCGAAGACAACGTGCTCGTGCTCTCCGCCACCGACCAGGAACAAGCGGCGGGAAAGGCCAACTCACTGACCGCGGCTTTCTACGATGCGGCGCAGGACGAATGGTTTGAGAGCACCGTCGACACGCCAGAGGGCCGGTACGGCTACGAAGGGATTCTGATCAAAGGCAATTCGGCTTTTGCCGTGATCAATTCGTCACTCTACGATCCGGAGCACGCCGATGCGGCGGGAGGCAGGTATTCCTGGCGTCATGCGCGGCTGATAGCATCGAGCGATTTGCGCAAGAAGCGCTGGCGCAACAGGCCATGGCTCATGCCCACGGATGGCCGCACGACGTTGCAGGACTTCATTCTTGGTCCGGACGGCAACGCATATCTCGCATACGCCCACGTGGGCGCGGCCTCGCATGTCGAGCTTGCCGCCGTGCTCACAACGCCGCACTACATAGCGCGGATCAGTCCCGAACTTGACGTCGAGGAGTATCCAACGGGATTGCGAGCAGTCTCCACGCGGCTTCTCATCGACGCCGCAGGCGGATGGTATGTGCTTGGACGTCCCGAGACGGGCGGAGCCTTGCATCTGTGGGCGGTCGATAGCGCCAACGGATTCGTTCCGACACGCGAGTACGTGCTTGAAGGCACCGAAGTGCTTGAGGCATACGTCGTGCATTCGTTGCGCCCGGAACGGTTCGGTGGCGAGAATGATGGCGAGACGATTCACCTGTTGAGCACGCGGTCCGCACGCGACCCCGAAGGCAAGGAATTGGGGTACGCGGAGTTGTGGTACGTATCATTCAGTCTCGCCGAGGCGAGGACAAAGAAATAATCAGGCAGTACGACGTGCAGCAAGACGACAACACACACCTTTCACTTCTCGACGCGCTCCTCGCCGTCATGGCGGGGGCGGCGGCAATGGCCGTTTACGTTTGCACGCTTGCGCCCACGGTGTATGGGGAAGACGCGGGCGAACTGATTGCCGCTGCCTACACGCTGGGAATTCCGCATCCCACGGGTTACCCGCTGTGGTGTCTCATCGCGAATGCGTTTATCCGGATCTTTTCGGCAGGCGATGTGGCGTGGCGGGTGAACCTTGTCTCCGCGTTTTTTGGCGGGGCCACCGTGGCCGTGGCGGCGCTTATTATGCGCGCGATGTCTATCCGGCGATGGGCCGCATTCGCGGGGGCGCTCGCATTGGCGTATTCGTTGGAGCTTTGGGAGCAGAGCGTTATCGCGGAGGTGTATACCCTCAGCACTTTCCTTATCGCCTTGTGCCTGCTGTTTATCATTCTGTGGGGCAAGCGCGGGCAGCCTGTGGCCTTGTACGCGTGCGGACTTTGCTTCGGGCTGGGGTCGGCCAACCATCAGGTCATCGCGCTCACGGCCCCTGTGCTCGCGGTCTACGCGCTCCTCGTGGGCGGCGTGTCACGACAGGCCTTGAAGCACTATGCGGCCGCCACGCTTTTCGCCGTACTCGGCCTGTCCGTGTATCTATACCTACCGATTCGCGCGATGGCGCACCCTCCCATGAATTGGGGAGACCCGGAGACGATCGGGCAATTCTGGGACGTCGTCACGCGCGCGCAGTTCCGGTTCATCATCACGGACAATCCGCGGTCGATGGCCAAGTTCGGCGAACAGCTTGCCGTGTTTGGCCACACCTATCTTTCCCAGTTTACGCCCGTCTTCGGGTGGCTCGCGCTCCTTGGCGTGGTTGCGCTTGCTGTGCGCAGGCAGCAAGGCTGGTCGATGCTATTCGCGCAATTTGTTGTGCTGAGCATTGGGTGCATTGTGATTCCCAACTTCGCGTTGGAACGCAAGGACATTTGGCTGAACACGACGTATTGGATACCGGCCTACCTGATCGCGGCGGTCTTCATCGCGGCGGCAATCGATTGGGCCGGGGGTCTCGTCAAGTCGCGTCCTTGGAGTGGTATTGCCGCAGCCGTTTTGATTGCGGCGGCCGCGGGCGGCCCATTGGCGGCGCATTATGCCGAGAACGACAAGAGCGAGTTCCTGCTGGCGCGGGACCATGCGGTGAACATCCTCAACACGATGGATCCAAACGCGGTCTATTTCGCGGATGGAGACCACATGATCTTTCCCGTGGCCTATTTGCAGATTGTGGAGGGCATACGGAAGGACGTGCTGATCGCGAATCTCTACGGATATCCCACGGAGGAGACGTTGCGCCCCGTGCCGGAGGAACTCCGCAAGGGCATGGCGCGAATCCCCACGGAATCGGATGAGCAGATTGTCTTCGAGTGGTACTTGAACAATGTCGATCGGCCTGTCTACACGTCCATCAAGCGGAGAGCAAACGGATGGGAGGCCAAAGACGCCGGGGTTCTTTATCGCATGGTTCGCAAAGGCGAAGCGTTTCCGATGCGCGACGATTGGGGCCGGTATACGTGGCGTGGCATCGACTCGGAGCGTTTCCCTGGCGATTGGACATCGGAGCAGATCCACTTCGATTACTACTTCTCCTTGGGCCGCGTGGCATGTGCGAACAACGATCAGGCCAGGGCGCATTGGGCGTATGCAAGCGCGGCGGCGTGGGCACGTGAGAGCAAGGACTTACTCAACAATCTGGCGTGCGCGGCCGCGGAATGTGGTCTGGACGCGGAGGCATTCGCATGGTTCGGCCAGGCGATCGAGATCGACCCCACGTACCGGCTCGTGCGCTACAACCTGATTCGCCTATGCGTCAAGCGAGGGCGCTTCGAGGAAGGGATCGCATTGCTCAACGAATCGATTGCGATTGACCCTACCGACACGTTGGCAATCGACATGAAGGCGAGAGTACTTCACCTCATTTCCGAAACAGGCGCATCCACATCTCCCCAATAGACCAAGGACTCCCGGGGGGAGCGGGAGTCCTCGACCTGTGGGTTGGGGATCACTGGGCGCATGAAGCGCCCTGAGGGAGAAAGCGGAGTCTTAGACGGCCGCGAGCGTTGGCCGCGCGCTGGGGCGGTGCAGGAAGCCGTCAATGCTGGCCCGTTCGTCATCGCGCAA